>JAGQUL010000182.1:0-10406 GCA_020438525.1 Thermoleophilia bacterium
CTACTTCGTCGCCGACCTGCACGCGCTCAACCTGCGACCCGAGCCCGCTGCGCTGCGCGAGAACACGCTCGGCACGGTCGCGACGATGCTCGCGACGGGCGTCGATCCGGAGCAGGCCACGCTGTTCGTGCAGTCGCACGTGGCGAGCGAGCACGCGCAGATGACGTGGATCCTCGAGTGCAACTCGACGTTCGGCGAGCTGCGACGGATGACGCAGTTCAAGGACAAGAGCGAGGGCAAGGGCGACAAGGTGAGCGCGGGGATCTTCACGTACCCCGTGCTGCAGGCTGCGGACGTGCTGCTGTACGACGCGGAGAAGGTGCCGGTCGGTGCCGACCAGAAGCAGCACCTGGAGCTCGTCCGCAACATCGCGCAGCGCTTCAACCAGTACTACGGCGAGACGTTCGTGGTGCCGGAGCCGCTGATCCGCGACGTGGGCGGGCGCGTGATGGACCTGCAGGACCCGACGCGCAAGATGAGCACGTCGAACGGAACGCCGAAGGGCACCGTGTGGGTGCTCGACGAGCCCGACGTGATCATGAAGAAGTTCAAGAGCGCTGTGACCGACTCCGAGACCGAGGTGCGCTACGACCGCGAGGCGAAGCCGGGCGTGTCGAACCTGCTCGAGCTGTTGTCGGTGGCGACCGGGCGGCCGATCGACGAGCTCGTGGCCGAGTACGCGACCGCCGGGTACGGCACCTTCAAGATCGCGGTCGGCGAGGCCGTGGTGGAGCAGCTGCGGCCGGTGCGCGAGCGCTACCACGAGCTGATGGCCGATCAGGGCGAGCTCGCGCGGGTGCTGGCGCAGGGTGCCGATCGAGCGCGCGAGGTGGCGAGCGCGACGCTGGCTCGCACGGTCGAGCGGGTCGGGCTGCTGCCGGCGGGCGCGCCCACGCCGGCTCGCTGATCGCCCCGTGTGCGAAACGCCGAGCGGCGCAACTCCGACAGACGGGTAGGGGAATCCGGACGAGACGGGGTACGGCCAATGCCGGCAATCAACGTGATGCGAAGCTGGGCCGACGAGGCGATGCTCGCCCTGCAGCGCATGGACGAGGCGCGCGGCGCGCTCGCGGAGCTCGTGGCACATCCGGCGCAGGCCGACGACGCGACGCACGCGATCGCGAGCGGCTCGACCTGGGACGACCCGTTCGACGCGATCCGCGAGCTCGCGGACGGCGGCAACCGTGGGCTGTGGGACGGCTGGTCGAAGGCGGAAGCGGCGCAGTCGATCCTCACGCGCGCGGTGCAGAAGCATCCGGGCGGCGAGGGCGTGGTGCAGCTGCAGCGCGCACAGGCATTTGCGGACGAGGCCGGCGGTGCGATCGGCAACTGGGTCGCGGAGGGCGGTCGCGGCGCGACGCTCGCGCAGGTCGAGACTTTCGCGCGTCAGCACCTCGACGAGGCGCGCGCCGCGGCGCAGCGCGCGATCGATGCCGCTCCGGCACCCGAGCCGCGCAACCCGCTGGCGGGCGCCCGCCGCACGATCCACTGGTAGGCGCGTCGCTCGACCGAGCTGTGCAGGGGAATCGGCAGCTCGGCTCACCAGCCGGCCCCGGGGGTCGGTAGCGGAAGTGGACCGGTCGTCCGGCCGGGTGGGTACACTTTCTGCGATGCGACCTGCCGCCCTGAATCTGGACCTCGATACCTTCGCCGGTCCGCTCGACCTGCTGTGCTCGGTGCTGCTCCGGCGCGAGCTGCCCGTCACCGACGTGCCGCTCGTGGAGATCGTGGTCGGCTACGTGCAGCGACTCGCGCACGAGGAGCGCATCGATCCGGACACGGCGGCGGAGTTCCTGCTGCTCGTGGCGGGCCTGATGGAGATCAAGGCGCGCGAGCTGCTCGACCAGGAAGCCGAGCTCGAGATCACCGATCCGTCGAGCATCGAGTCGCAGGACGAGATGCTCGAGCGGCTGATCCGCTACACCACCTTCAAGGGTGCCGCCGCGTGGCTCGGCGAGCGCGCCGGCGTGGAGCGCTTCTGGCGCATCGCCACGCGCCCGGTCAAGCGCCAGCAGCCCGGCATCTACGACGGGCCGACGCTCGACCCGGCGCTGCTGCACCGCTCGATGACCGTGCTGCTCGCGCAGCCCGACGTTGACGTGCGCCACCTCGTGGGTCGCCACGCATCCGTGCACGAGATGACCGGGCGACTGCTCGGCGTGCTGCACAAGCGACGCACCTTCACGCTCGACGAGACCGTCGAGGGCCTCACGCGCCTCGACCAGGCAGTGGCGTTCGTCGCCGCGCTCGAGCTGTGCAAGTCCGGGCAGGTGATGCTGTCGCAGGACGACCGATTCGGTCCGATCACCATCACGCGCCGTGAGGCCGAGCAGGTGGACGGCACTACAGGCGAAGCGGCAGGGACGGCCGCTGCAGGGGACAGGGGAGTCCAGACCGCATGAGCGATTCAACGACCATCGATCCGCCCGTCGACGGGCAGGAGCAGGCAGCCGACACGAACGTCGTGACGCTGCGCCCGCGCACCGACTCCGACGCGAGCGAGCCTGCCGAGTCCGCCGCGCACGCCGACGAGGCGTCGGCCGACGGCGACGAGGCGTCCGCTGCAGACGCACAGGTCGCCGAGCTGCGCCCGATCGTTCGCGGCACTGCCGAGCCGATCGGGCCGGCGCTCGAGCACCAGCTCGAGGCGCTGCTGTTCGTGTCGCCCACGCCGCTCACCACCGAGCAGCTCGCCGAGTACACCGACGAGGATCCCGACGACCTGCAGGACTGCCTCGTCGACATGATGCAGGCGTGGTCCAACGGTCACCGTGGCATCGTGCTCGAGCGCGTCGCCGGCGGCTGGGCGTTCCGCGCAGCCGACACCTGCGAGGACATCCTTCGCCGCATGACTCGCCCGCAGGGCGACACCAAGCTCTCGCCGAGCGCGATCGAGACGCTCGCGATCGTCGCCTACCTGCAGCCGGTCAGCCGCCCCGACCTGGCCAAGATCCGCGGCGTGAGCGTCGACGCGGCGATGACCGGCCTGATGGAGCGCGGCTTCATCGAGGAGGCCGGCCGCAGCGACACCGGCGCAGTGCTCTTCCGCACCACCGCGCACTTCGAGCGCGCGTTCGGGCTCTCCAGCCTCGGTGCGCTTCCCGAGCTCGACGGCTTCGGCCCGGGCGACGAGGAAGTCGCACGCATGAAGGAGCAGCTCGAGAAGATGGCCGAAGCCCGCGTCGAGTAGCGCGAGCGATGCCGCACCGTGATCGGCCGGTGACGTACGCTAGCCGGCGATGAGCACTCCCCACGATCCGTTCACCCTGCCCGGCGACGAGCCGCCGGTCGGCGAGAAGCTGCAGAAGTTCCTGTCTGCGGCGGGCGTCGCGTCGCGACGTCATGCCGAGGTGATGATCCGCCAGGGTCGTGTCACCGTGAACGGCGAGGTCGCGCACCTCGGCATGCGCGTGGTGGAGGGCGACGAGGTTCGCGTCGGCGGGGTCGAGGTCGGCCCGCAGGCGCCGCGCTTCTTCATGCTCAACAAGCCCACCGGCGTGGTCACCACGCTCGACGATCCGCAGGGTCGACCCACCGTGGCGACGCTCGTGCCCGACGACGTTCGCGTGTACCCGGTCGGCCGGCTCGACGTCGACACGAGCGGGCTGCTGCTGCTGACCAACGACGGCGAGCTCGCCCACCGGCTGATGCACCCGTCGTTCGGCGTGGAGAAGACCTATCGCGCACTCGTGACCGGGCACGTCAAGCCGGCCGTGGCGCGCGCGCTCAGCGAGGGCATCGAGCTCGACGACGGCATGACCGCGCCCGCCAAGGCCCGCATCATCGACGCCGGCGGCGAGCAGAGCGTGCTCGAGCTGACGATCCACGAGGGACGCAACCGCCAGGTGCGCCGCATGTGCGACGCAGTGGGGCATCCGGTCGTGGAGCTCGTGCGCGTCGCGTACGGCCCGCTCAACCTGGCCGGCGTGAAGGTCGGCGAGCAGCGCGCGTTGACCGACCAGGAGATCCGTCGCCTGCGCAAGGTGGCAGGGCTCGCACCCGCACGAACCGGCGACGACAAGCCGGGCTCGCGCAAGGAGCGGCGTGCCGCGGCGCGCGAGGCAGAGGCCGGCGCGGGCGCGAGCGATGCCGGCTCCAGGTCAGAGCAGGAAGTGATTGATCGCAAACGCGATCGCGATGCCCGCGGCAGCGGGAAGCCCAAGCAGCAGGGCGACGCGAAGCGGCGAGCTCGATCGGCCGGCAGCAGCTCCGGCGGCAGCCGCAGCAGCAGTACCAGCAGCGGGAACGCTCGGGGCAAGCGGCGCGGTGGCGATGCCGGTGGCAAGCGTCCCGGCAAGGGGCGTCGCGGCGGGGCCTGACGTAGCGAGCATCGAGTTCGGCTGCGCCGGCGCGAGCATGCCCGTGGCGTGATTCGCGCCGGGGGCGTTCCAGACCATCATCGCGTCGTCGACGTGCACGCTGCCGCCGAACCATGCCGACGGTGCGGCCGCGGCGGTCGCGACGAGCGGGTCGAGGCCGGCACCGGGCGCCATACCGGGAGCGGCGGGCCCCGATTCGGGGATGCGCAGCTCCACGTCGGGAGCCGTGGGTGCCTGCGGCACGCCCTGGAGCTGCCCGACCGGCGTGCCGACCGGCGCACCGAAGATCGCATCGATCCCGTTCGTGCCAGTCGGGGCGGGCTGGTACTGCGGCTCGGGCGCGAGCTCAGCGGGTGCCGCCGGCGCGGCGGGTGCCGCCTGCTGCACGGGCGCGTTGTTCGGGAAGGGAAGCTGATGGATCGCGATCGAGGCGCGCGAGCTGCGCACGGTTGCCGATGCGACTCCGCGGTTCGGCAGCTCGTACGGGCGCGCCGGCTCGAGCGCGAGCGGCAGCTCCGGCATGCGGGCATCGATCGGTTCGGGACGCTCGGCGGGATCACGCCGCGGCGGAGCCGTCGTCGGGCGCGGGTCGACCGGGCCGGAATCGGGAGCGGCCATGTGCTCGCTCGTGAATGCACGTCGGTCGGGCGTGGTGCGCGGCTCGGTGCGGCGCTCGCGGCGCGACCGGCGATCCACGGCGACCGAGAACTCGTGCAGCGGGCGCTGCGGCTGCTGCTGCGAGGCGGCTGCATCGAGGAAGCTGGAAACGTCGTCGGCCGTGGCTCCATCGAGGCTCAGCGAGCCGAGCAGGTCCTGGATCGAGGTGCCGCTCGGCATCGCGGCCGCTGCAGGCGCGGGCGCAACGGCAGGCGCAGCGGCCGGTGCGGGCTCGGCGGCGGGAGCGGCCGTCGACCGGGCGAACGGCACCGGCGGCAGCGCGAGCGCAGGCAGCGAGCCCGCCTCGTGGGCGGTGGAATCGTGCGGCTGTGGGGCTGGGGCGTGGTCGTGCATGGCTGGGGGCTTTCTGCACCGAGGTGCTTTGCACTATGTCCAACATGCACCGGATTGCGTGGTCTGTAAAGCCCTTCGCGCAGGAACTTCCCCGATCGCCCAGTAGGATCCTCGACGTGGCAGCAGCAGCACATCGGCCCGGCGACCGACGCGTCGTCTCCTTCGGCGACAGTGGCGTGCGCGTGGGCGCGGGCGAATTCCTCGTCATCGCGGGCCCGTGCTCGGTCGAATCGCGCGACGGGATCGACCGGATCGCGCGCTCCGTCGCGGATGCAGGCGCCGGCATGCTGCGCGGTGGCGCCTGGAAGCCGCGCACCTCGCCGCGCTCGTTCCAGGGCCTCGGCCCCGACGCGCTCAAGATGCTCGCGCTCGCGCGCGAGGCAAGCGGCCTGCCGTTCGTCACCGAGGTGCTCGACCCACGCGATGCCGAGCAGGCCGCGCAGGTTGCCGACATGCTCCAGATCGGCGCACGCAACATGTCCAACGGGGCGCTCCTGCGCGAGGTCGCGCGAACGGGGCGCCCGGTGCTGCTCAAGCGCGGGTTCGGCGCAACGGTCGCCGAGCTGCTCGACGCCGCCGACTACCTGCTCGCCGAAGGCAACGAGGACGTGCTGCTCGTCGAGCGCGGGATTCGCACCTTCGAGGACTCCACCCGATTCACGCTCGACATCAGCGCCGTGCCGGTGTTGCGCGAGCGCACGCACCTGCCGGTGATCGTCGATCCGTCGCACCCCGCCGGCGCCGCACGCTGGGTGCCCGACCTCGCGCGCGCAGCCGCGGCCGTGGGCGCCGACGGGCTCATGGTCGAGGTGCACGATTCCCCGCAGGACGCGCTCAGCGACGGCGAGCAGTCGCTCGACCCGCGCCAGTTCGAGGAGCTCGTGGTGTCGCTCGATCGGGTCCTGGACGCGGTCGGCGGTCGGCGAAGCGTTCCGGACGCTCGAGCGGAGGGCGCGCCCGTCTCCGCGGCGAGCACCGCATAGGGCGACGGGAGGGGCTCCGGTCATGATCGACCGAGGAACGATCGCGCGCGGCTTCATGGTGCTGCTGCTGCTCGCCGCCGCCTGCGCAGGCCTCTACGCGGTGATGGCACATCCGGGCGGCTCGAGCGGGAACTTCCTGGAGGACGACGACCAGGGCTGGCACTACGGACCCGTCTACGAGCAGCGCGACGGGTGGGAGAACACGGTGCTGGCCGATCCGTGGCTGCGCCGGGTCCCGG
Source organism: Thermoleophilia bacterium (assembly GCA_020438525.1). The sequence goes on from JAGQUL010000182.1 coordinate 6,553, forward strand.
TCTCCGGAGGCACGTTCGGCAGCACCTACAACCGCCAGGTGCGAATCGGGATCACGGGCAGCGGTCCGATCCCCGAGCGCGAGGCGACGCTCGAGACGCCGGCCGCGATCGACCTCTTCGCCGGCGCGCGACGCGAGCGGGCCGAGGACGTGCTGCACGGCATCGAACGGATCCTCGAGGAGCAGGGCGGGCTCGTTCGCGGCATCTCGATGGCGCCGACCAGGGGCGGCATCGAGGCGGCGGCGATGTCGTCGGTGATCCGCGAGCGCACCGTCGACGACTTCGGCGACGCGCAGTCACGCGCGCTGATCACCTCCTACCTCGACGTCGTGTCGAAGGAGCTCGCCGGGCATGCGTATGCGTGGTACGACCCGCGCTACGAGGAGATCGTGTTCGGGCCGGTGATCACCAACGGCCTCACCATGTGGATCCGAACCCCGAAGCAGGCGACGCAGAAGGCGAACATCTTCACGGCGTACGTGCTCCGCCACGAGCTCGAGCACGCGGTGACTCCGCTCGGCGACGCGCCAGGCGCGGCCGACGTGCAGTGGATCGAGGAGGGCACGGCCGACACGATCGCGCGCTGGGCGGGAGCAGCGGCAACCACCGCCAGCGAGCTCGGGATGCCGTATCCGAAGCGCTACGAGGACCGCGAGTACTCGACCAGCCGCGGCGGCTACCCGGAGTGGACCGACGCGCTGCGGATCCTGCTCGGCGCGGCCGGCGCCGACTGGCGCAGGCCCGGCGACCTCGACGAGGCGAGCGAGCTGCTGCAGTCCAAGGACGCAACCCACGTGCCCGAGCTGCTCGCCGACCGCATCGCCAAGCGCGAGCGGCTCACCAAGGTCGAGCGCGCCACGCTGGAGCGCGGCATCCGCGCGCTCGACGGCGATCCCGCCGCCGCACGCCGGCTCGTCGCGCGCTACTGAGCCGGCAGGCGACGCTCGACCTGTACACTGGCGGGCTCGATGAGCACCGTTCACGTAGCACCCGCGACCTCCGTCCGCGGCGAGGTCCACCTTCCCGGCGACAAGAGCGTCTCCCACCGCGCGCTGCTGCTCGCGCTGGCGTCGACGCGCCGCGTTCGGATCGAGAACCTCGCGCAGGGCGACGACGTGATGAGCACGCTCGCTGCGATCGAGCGGCTCGGCGCGCGCGTCGAGCGCGACCCGTCCGACCCGACGGTCGTGGCGGTGAAGGGCGTGGGGCTGCAGGGCATCGAGCCGCCGGTCGACGGCACGCCGATCGACTGCGGGAACGCCGGAACGCTCGTGCGGCTGCTCGCCGGGCTGCTCGCCGGCCAGCCTGCCGGGCGCGAGTTCGAGCTCGTCGGCGACGAGTCGCTGAGCCGCCGACCGATGCGCAGGATCGCCGACCCGCTCAGCGACATGGGCGCGCGCGTGCAGACGACCCCGGCCGGCACGCTGCCGATCACCGTCACGAGCGGCGCACCGCTGCACGGCGGCGACGTCGAACTGACGGTTGCCAGCGCACAGGTGCAGTCGGCGCTCCTGCTCGCCGGACTGGGAGCCGAGACGACGACCACCGTTCACGAACCCGGCGTGCTTCGCGACCACACCGAGCGGATGCTGCGCCGCGCAGGCGTGACCGTGCGCCGCCAGGGGCGGAAGGTGAGCGTCGAGCCGACGGATTCGCTCGAGCTGCCCGACACGCGGATCCCAGCCGATCCGAGCGCCGCGGCACCGCTGATCGCGGCGGCCACGCTGCTGCGCGACAGCTTCCTGCGCCTGCCCGGCGTGATCGACAGCGAGGGCCGCCGCGGGTTCGTGGACGTGCTCGACCAGATGGGCGCACGCGTGGGCGTGAGCAATCGCCGCGACATCGACGGCGAGCCCGTCGCCGACTACGAGATCTCCCACAGCAACGTGAGCCGCACGTTCCTCGAGACGAGCGACGTGGTGCGGATGATCGACGAGCTGCCGATCCTCGCGCTCGTCGCGCACTTCCGGCGCGGCGAGTTCGTCGTGCGCGGCGCGAGCGAGCTGCGCGCCAAGGAGAGCGATCGGATCGAGATGCTCGCCCAGGCCATGAAGCGGATCGGGATCAGCGTGCAGCCGCTCAAGGACGGCTACATCGTGCGCGGATCGAGCGTGCGCCCCGACGGCGGCACCATGGACGCCGCCGGCGACCACCGACTCGCGATGCTCGGCGGGATCGCCGGCCTCGTCTCCCGACACGGCGTGACGATCGAGAACGCCGACTGCGTCGACGTGTCGTTCCCCGGCTTCTTCGAGCTGCTCGACGCGATCGCCGTTCGCTGAGCCGTGGCGGTTCGATCCGCCACGCGACGCCGCGAACCTTCGGACCGGTAACATGTGCCCGATGGCCTCGACCAAGACATCCGCGCCCGCCAGCGAAGCGATCGACGTGCCGCGTCCGGTCTCCCGCGAGGAGCTCGACGCAGGCGAGCGCTGGACGCGCGCGCTCACGATCACCGTGGATGGTCCCGCCGGCAGCGGCAAGAGCACGATCGCGCGGCTCGTCGCCGAGACGCTCGGCTTCAACTACGTCGAGACCGGCGCCACCTACCGTGCGCTCGGCTGGCTCGCGCTCGAGCGCGGCATCCCGCTCGACGACGCACAGCGACTGCGCGGCCTGGCGATCGCCCAGCCCACGCAGCTCGGCTACCACGACGGCCGCTGGGTCGTGCGCATCGCCGGCGTGGACGTGACCGACGCCATCCGCGAGCCGCGGATCGACGACGCCGCCTCCAAGGTCGCCTCCCACGACGCGGTCCGTGACGTGCTCGTCGCCCGCCAGCGCCAGCTCTCGCTCGATCGCGACAGCGTGCTCGACGGGCGCGACTGCGGCACCAACGTGCGCCCCGACGCAGACCTCAAGATCTTCATCACCGCCGACATCGAGGAGCGGGCACGCCGTCGCGGCGGCCAGCAGCACGAGCTCGGCACCACCAAGAGCGACGACGTGAAGCAGGAGCTCGCCGATCGGGACGCCCGCGACTCCAAGCAGTCTGGCGCCGCCAGTGACGCGATCGTCGTCGACACCACCAGCATGGGGATCGACGAGGGCGTCCAGCTCGTCGTCGACCACTGGCTGAAGCGGCGCCGCGAGCTGCTCGACGGCGAGGTGACGCAGGGCCGCACCGCGCGCGAGTGGATCGACAACGAGGCCGGGCTCGCGCACTTCGAGAAGACGCTCAACCGGACCCGCCCGATCTGGGAGAAGGGCTTCCGGCTGCGAGCGGTGGGCACCGAGCGCGTGCCCGAGCGCAACTGCCTGTTCATCGCCAACCATGCGTCGATGTGGGATCCGGCGTTCCTGATCTCGCCGCTCAACCGCGTGATCCGCTACATGGGCAAGGCCGAGCTCGCCAACAACCGCTACGTGAAGAACATGGCGGATGCGATCGGGTTCTTCCCCGTGCGGCGTGGCGCCGGTGACCGCGTGGCGCTGCACATCGGCGAGGAGGTGCTGCGCCGCGGCGACTCGCTCGGCGTGTTCCCCGAAGGCACCCGCATCTACGAGGGCCGCCTCGCGCGCCCGCGACAGGGCGCCGCGCGCCTGGCGCTCGTGACCGGCGTGCCGATCGTGCCGGTCGCGATCTACGGCAACCGCTGGAGCGAGAGCCTGTTCAAGGTGACCGTCGCATTCGGTCGCCCGCACACGTTCGAGGGGCAGCGCGCAACGCCCGAGAACATCCGCCGCGCGACCACCGAGGTCTGGTCCGACGTGCAGGAGCTGTGGGACGCGCTGCGCGCCGACCGCTCGTTCTGACGATCAGGTCCAGGCGCCGTAATCGCCGGGCGTCGGCGGCCTCTCCGGTGCCAGCGCTGCGTAGTCGCCGGGCAGCGGCGTGAAGGTGCCGTCTGGCT
>JAGQUL010000182.1:10485-19339 GCA_020438525.1 Thermoleophilia bacterium
GCTGGACGTAGTCGCCGGGGAGCGGTGTGAACTGCGTGTCAGGCGTCGTCGATCGCAGGACCGCGAACGGATCCTGGACGACGACGGTCACGGGCTCGCCGCGAAGGACGAGCCGCCCGTCGGCCGTGCTCCACGGCGGAGCCTGACGTTCGAGCGTCTGCACGGCGCGCTCGGCGTCGGCCGCAGCGACCGCTTCCTTCGGGGCGTGGTCCTTGACGAGCGCGCCGCCGATTCTGGCGCCCACGAACTGGCCGACCAGCGGGCCGAGGAAGCTTCCGGCGACCGCTCCGAAGCTCGCTCCCGCGGGGGCGCGTGCAGCGTAGAGGCCCGCGCCGGTCGCGCCGAACGAGACGAGCAGGCCCGGGAAGTTCGCCCCAGGCCGGTCATCCATTCGATTGATTGCCGTACCGGCGGCGCCGCCAGCAAGGCCGAACGCCGTTCCGACCAAGATCGATCGCGTGACTGGCAGCATCGTTGGTACCCCCCTGAATCGCCGAATCCCCGACACTCGGCATGTTCGCCAGCTTGTCGGCACGGAGTGGTTCGCTGTTTCGCCGGGGGTGCTTGACTTAGGTAATTCCCCCCGCTCCGTAGACACGTGCTCGTGAGACCGTTGCCTTAGAGCGGTGCGGCCAACCGGGGATCGGGCCTCGCCGCCGGATTGCGACGGGGAGCAGCACACGCACATGGGAATGGGCATCGACACGACGGCAGGCGGCTACGCACCGCAGCTGCAGCCGAGCGTCGTGCAGCAGGTGCCCCAGCCCGTGCAGCCCGCACCGCTGATCGGCGGCGGCCCGACCGCCGACGCGCAGCTCGCAGCCCAGATCCAGCAACTTGCCACGGCGGTGGCCGATCTCGCGCAGGCGATTGCCGCGATCGCACCCGTGATCGTCCCGTCGACCAACCCGTACGCTGCGACGACGACCGCCGGCGGGCCCGGTGTGCCCGGCCCGTCGTCGCCCATCCAGACAAGCCCCGTGCAGGGCATCCCCGTGCAGGGCACGCCGACGCAGCAGCTCACGGGCACGGACGGTCCGGGCGTGATCCGGAAGATCATGCCGAAGGACCAGCTCGAGAAGAACCCGAAGCTGCGCGGCAAGCTCGACCCGCCGACCGGCGGCAAGCCGCCCAAGGGCGTGAAGGTGCACACCCGCGCAGACGGCACGCGCGTGCTGACCGTGAACCTCCACGGCGGTGCACCCGCCGGCAAGTCGCCCACGCAGGGGCAGGACATCCGCGCGCTGCGCGACGTGGCGCGCTACGTCAACGCGGTGAACCCCGACGTGGTGATGGTCCAGGAGCTCGACGACGTGCCGAACGGCAACATCCCGCACGAGTCGTCGGTGTTCGCGCACCTGATCGGCGCGACCGACATGGCGTTCACGCCGGGCAACGGGGCCACGCACGGGCTCGCGAAGGACTCGGGCATGTACACCCGCAACGGCTACACGATCGACCACGCCGTGAACGTCGACCTGCCCGACACCGCCGGCCTCGGCGAGCGAAGCGCCGGCGTGGCCGCGGTGGTGCCGCCCGACGGCGGCGCGGCGTTCACCGTGGTGGCGACCCACCTGTCGCACAAGCCGGGCGTGACCGCGTCGAAGAGCCGCAAGGAGCAGATGCAGGAGATCGCGCGGGTGGTGAAGTCGATCGAGGAGCACGGATCGTTCACCTACTCGGTGCCCGGCATGTCGAAGCAGCTGACCGCCACAGGATTCCCGACCGACCGGATCATGCTCGGCGGCGACCTCAACACCACGCAGGGCGGTCGCAACGGCGGCATCGACAGCGCCGACCGGCTGCTCGGAGCGGCGGGGCTGCGGCACGCCAACGACCTGTACGGCACGGGCAACGTGCACCCGGGCATCGACCACATCTACGCATACGGCTTCGGCGCCACCTCGAGCGCGAAGTTCGAGTTCGCAGCGAACGAGCTGCCGAGTGGCCGCCCGACCGACCACCCGGGCTACGTGACCGACCTGCGCTGACATGCGGGCGCGGCCGACGCGGGCCTGAGCCGTGGCCGTGACAGGCCCGCACCCGTGGTGACGGGTTCGGCCGAGGCAGCGCATGCGCGACCATCCCACCCGATCCGTTCGGGAGGAATTCGCGGTGCAGATCGCACAGATCAACAATCCAGCTTCCACGACCGGCAGCGCATCGACGTCGATGGCTGCGGACGTGGTGTCGCCCACCCGCCTGTTCGCAGCGGCGCGCGCCAGGATCGACGGCGCGATGGCGACGCTCCGTCACGCCGACGGCGTGATCGCGCCCACCGCCCTGGCCACGTCGATCGCCGTCGACCAGGTGCAGGCCGGCATCAGCGTGCTGCGATCGGTGCTCGTGCCGACCACCACCGCGACCTACCGCCACAACGCCTCGGCCGCGATCGACTACGCGACGCGCGGCATCGTGCTGCTCGATGCCTACGCCGAAGACGTGCGCCCGCTCGGCGACGATGCATTCACGCGCAGCTCGCTGCCGGCGACCACGCGGCTGCAGCTCGATCGCGGACTGAGCTACCTCACCCTCGCGATCAACAGGATTCGCTGACCCGCACGTGTGACGCCGGGGGAGCCCGTCGTCTGCGACAATGGCAGGCCGACCCATGCACGCTCCCCACGACACACGAAGCGACGAGTACCTCGACCAGCTCGACGACGAGCCGGTGGTGGTCGATGCTGCGCTCGACGCGCTCGACGAGGACGATGCCGAGTGGATCGCCGCGGAGCTCGCCGAGGAGGCCGAGCTCGAGGACGCGGCCGAAGTTCGCTACCTCGGACGGGTCGCCGTGGTCGGGTATCCGAACGTCGGCAAGTCGACGCTCGTCAACCGGCTGAGCGGCACGCGCACCGCGATCGTGCACGACACGCCCGGCGTGACGCGCGACCGCAAGGAGATCGACTGCGAGTGGAACGGCGAGCGGTTCCTGCTCGTCGACACCGGTGGCGTAGACGAGGGCGACCGCTCGCAGATGGCGCGCGACATCGTCGGCCAGGTCGAGCATGCGATCGCCGAGTGCGACGTGGTGATGCTCGTGGTGGACGCTCGGGCCGGCGTGAGCGCCGCCGACCATGAGCTCGCCGACATCCTGCGCCGCAGCAAGGTCGCGACGTGCGTGGTGGCCAACAAGGTCGACAACGTGCGCAACGAGAACGAGGCAGCGGAGTTCTTCGAGCTCGGGCTCGGCATGCCGATCCCGGTGAGCGCGCACCACGGCAACAACACCGGTGATCTGCTCGACGTGATCGTGGATGAGCTGCGCGAGCACGGAACGCCCTTCCGGCGAAGCGACGACGAAGCGGTTCGGATCGCGCTGGTCGGGCGACCGAACGTCGGCAAGTCCACGCTCGCGAACGCGATCCTCGGCAGCGCGCGACACATCGTGGCCGACATGCCTGGCACGACGCGCGACAGCGTGGACACGCGCTTCGAGTTCGAGGGGCGCGAGGTGATCCTCGTCGACACGGCCGGGCTTCGGCGCCGCCGGTCGGGGCAGGACCCGCTCGACTACTACAGCGAGGTGCGTGCGCTGCAGGCGGCCGAGCGCGCCGACGTGGCGATCCTGCTCGTCGATGCGAGCTCCGGCGTGCGCGAGAACGACCTGTCGGTCGCCGATGCGATGCGCGAGCGCAACTGCGCGGTGATCGTGGCGCTCAGCAAGTGGGACATCAACGACGTGGACCTGCAGGACGTGAGCGCGACGATCACGCAGAAGCTACGCCAGCGACCGGAGGTCGTGACGACCTCGGGCACCGAGAACCGCAACATCCACAAGCTGCTGCGCAAGGCGATCGAGCTGCACGACAAGGCCGCCAAGCGCGTCGGTACGGGCGAGTTCAACCGGTTCCTGCGCGAGATCAAGGAGAAGACGCCGCCGCCGCTCGACAAGCGTTCGCGGCGCCGGCTCAACCTGCTCTACGGCACGCAGCTGCAGTCCGGTCCGCCGAAGTTCCGCATCTACGTGAACGCCAAGGAGATCATGACGCGCTCCTACGGCTACTACATCGAGAACCAGATCCGCGAGAAGTTCGGCTTCGAGGGCTGCCCGCTGGTGATCGAGTACCGCTCGCGCGCGTAGGCGCGGCGCGACGCGGCTGCGGTAGGGTCGGCAGCGATGGCACCGACCTCGACATCCGACGGAAAGCCGCGCTGGCTCGTGGTCGGCGCAGGCTCGTTCGGAACGGCCATGTCGCGCATCCTCGGCCCGCGCCCGGTGCAGCTGACGCTCGCGGCGCGCACGGCCGAGCACGCCGACGCGATGCGCGAGTCGAACACCAACGAGCGTTACTTCCCGGGGATCGAGTTCCCGCACGACACGCGCTTCACGACGGTCGACGAGGCGGCGCAGGAGCGCTGGGACGCGATCGTGCTCGCCGTGCCGACGAGCGCGTTCAGCGCGACGATCGAGCGGTTCGCCGATCGCGCGCCGATGTTCCTGTCGCTCGGCAAGGGGCTCGACCCGAGCGGTCGCCGGCTCAGCGAGGTCGCGGCGGAGTTCGTCGACCGTGATCGATACGTGACGCTCTCCGGGCCGAACATCGCCCGCGAGATGATGCTCGACCTGCCTACCGCGGCAGTCGTGGCGGGCACCGGGCACGAGACGGTCCTGCGCTTCCAGGAGATCGTGAACGGTTTCGCGTTCCGCGTGTACGCACACGACGACATCACCGGGGTCGAGCTCGCAGGGGCGTCGAAGAACGTCGTCGCCATTGCTGCGGGAGTGCTCGAGGGGTCCGGGTTCGGGGACAACGCAATCGCCGCGATGATGACGCGCGGGCTCGGCGAGATGGCCCGGCTCGGTCTGGCGAACGGTGCACGGCTGCAGACGTACCTGGGGCTTGCCGGCGTGGGCGACCTGATGGTCACATGCCACAGCCCGCACTCGCGCAACCACCGCGCAGGGCGACTGTTCGCGAAGGGGCTCGCGCCCGCGGAGATCCGCGAGCAGATCGGGCAGGTCGTGGAGGGCATGCGAACGGCCCCGATCGTGCATCGGATGGCGCAGGACGCCGGCATCGAGATGCACATCTGCGACGCCGTGGCGCAGGTCGTGGAGCACGACGTGCCGCTTCCCGACGTGGTGCGCAGCCTGATGAGTCGCCCGCCCGGGCAGGAGTTCCACGACGATCGCGAGTTCAGCGGCTGAGCGAGGATTGCGAAGGAGGGGGTGGGCAGGGCCTTCACGCCTTGCTAGGTTCGCATCCGTCCGTGAGGCGGCGCGCATCCGGGGGAGGCGCGTCGCACCCCAGCAAGGAAAGGGAACCAGCTCGTGAAGCTGCAGATTCGAGGCGCACTCGCCGCCGTAGTCATCGTCGGAGCCGCCGTGCTCGCCGCCGCGTGCGGCGGGTCTGATTCGGGCTCCACCAAGGCCGCCAAGAGCGCGGCAGCACTCGACTTCGTCCCCAAGGACGCGCTCGGGTACGTGACCTTCGACACCGATTTCGGTGGTGACAACTGGACCAAGGCGTCCGAGCTCGCCACGGCGATCAAGCCCGACCTCAAGTCGGTCGAGGACCAGATCGTCGAGTCCGCGACGAGCGACGACTCGGACGTGGACTGGAAGAAGGACGTCGAGCCGTGGCTTGGCGAGAACGCCGGCGCAGCGCTGCTCGACATGAAGGCGGACGGTGGAGCCGACGCCTTCATCTGGGTCGAGGTGAAGGATCGCAGCGCGCTCGAGAGCTTCGCGAAGGACCAAGGGGGCAAGAAGGGCGACAAGGTCGGCGACTTCACCGTCTGGACCAACAAGGACGACAGCTCGGTGGTCGGCGTGAGCGACGACCTCGCGATCCTGACCGACGACACCGCCACGCTGAAGAAGGTCGTCGAGTACGACGGTGACTCGATCAAGGACGTCGACGGCGTGTCCGACGCGATCGACGGCGTCGATGGCGACGCGCTTGCCACGTTCGTGGTCAGCGGCGACGGCGTGCGTGCGGCCGCGAAGGACAACGAGCAGCTCAAGGGCGTCGCCGAGGCCGACCAGCTCAAGGACTTCGACGCGCTCGCCGCGTCGGTGTCCGCGCAGGACGACGGCTTCCGCATCGAAGGCATGGAGGTGTCGGCGAGCGAGGGCACTGCCGAGAACGTCGACCACCCGATCTTCAACGACCTGCCGGCGAGCACGGTGCTTGCCGTGGGCGGCTACAACCTCGGCGGCGTGGTCGATTCGGCGCTCGAGTCGTTCGGCAAGGACAACGCGCAGGTGCAGCAGGGCGTCGGAGCGATCAGCGCGGTGCTCGGCGTGGACACGAAGGACCTGGCCAAGGCGCTCGACGGCGAGTTCGCGCTGGCGCTCAGCGCCGACGACCAGGGCCTCGGTGCCGTGGTCGGCAGCGCCGCCGGTGCGGCGATGGGTGGCGGCGGCCTCTCGGGCGTGGACCCGGCCGGGGTGCTCAAGGCAGGTACGCTGCTGCTCGCGTTCGAGGAGACCGGAACGACCGGCGAGACGCTCGGCAAGATCGGCGGCTCGGCGGGTGCGCTGACCGGAACGCCCGCGGCCCCCAAGACGGGAACCGCCGGCGACTTCAAGACCTCCACGATGAACGTGCAGGGCCTGCCAGTGACCATGGCGATGTCCGACGACGTTGCGGCGGTCTCGCTCGGCCTCGACGTGTTCAGCACGTGGGGCGACGACACGCTCGCCGACTACGCGCCGTTCAAGGACGCGTGGAGCGCCGCGGACGCGCCGGACAAGTCGGTCAGCACGATGTGGCTCGACACCGGTCGCATCGCGAAGCTCGCCGGCCTGACGGGCAGCGACAAGGCCCAGCTCGGCGGCATGGTCGGCTGGAGCAAGGACGACGGCAAGAAGTACGAGTTCGGCGCCTTCCTCCACATCACGGACGGATCGAAGTCCTGATCGACTGATTGCGACGCGGGGCGGATGCGGTGCCGGTACACTCCGGCGACCGTGTCCGCCCCGTCGTCGTCTATCAGCATCCCCCTGCGGATGGAGCCCCGTGCCGGTCTAGGTTGGCACCGAGTCCTCATCCGTTCGTTCGCCGTACTGGCGATCGGGTTCACGATCGCCGGATGCGCGGCACCGGGCGCGAGCCGGCTCGAGCGGGCACCGTCCGGGATGCCGCCATCGCTGAAGCACCTCACCGCAGATGTGCTGGGATTCACGCTGTATGACGCGCGGCTGCAGCAGGGCGACGACGACCTCGACGCGGCGCAGCAGCTGGCGGCGCGGCGCGGGGCGGCCGTGCTTGCGGTGCTCGGGACCGCGCCCGACCGGCGCGCGTGGATCGGCGACCACGCCGGGATCGCGATCCGGCAGCTGCCGAGCCCGGATGAGCGGGGCGACGTGCCGGATGCGCGGCTCGTGTTCGCGGACGTGCGCAGTCGCGCGCGGCTGGAGGAGTGGCTCAAGAGCGGCGGCTGGGAGCGGTCGAGCGACGACCTGCCGGCGGTGAACGGTGACGAGGGCGCGCTCTGGACGACGGCCGGTGACACGGCTCGGTGCGTCGACGACTTTCCGGCGGGCGACGAGGATCGGGAGCGTGCGACGTGCGATGCGGGCGGCGCGGCGGCCGTGTTTGACGACGCCGTCTACGTGTCGGATTCCCGGGAGGGGCTTGAGCAGTTCCTCAAGGCGGCGGATGCGTACGCGGTGCCCGAGCGCAAGGCGATGCGCGAGTACGCGGCCGAGGCCGCGAAGAAGTCGCCGATGGCGGCGGTGTTCCGTTTCGACCTGATCCGCACGCAGGTGCGTCGTCCGTTCCAGGACGACCCGGCCACGCTCGAGCTGGCGCGCTGGTTCACCGACTCGGCGGTGCTGATCGCGTTCCGTGACGGCTGGGCCGGCGTGACGGGCGGAGGCGCGAAGCAGTCACAGGCAGTGCGCGTGATCGGCAACGTGGAGTGGGTCCCCGACCTGGCGCCGGACATCGACTGGGGCACGGCGCAGGCGAGCCTGCTCGACGATGTCGCGAGCCCCGCGACGGTCGCGGTCTCGCTTGACGGGATCGGCCAGCACCTCACCGAGCTCGTCACCGGCATCACACGCCGCAACGGCCAGTACGCCACCGACCAGGACGTGCCCGCCGACGACGACCCCGTCGATCTGCAGCCGGTGCTCGACCAGCTCGACGGGCAGGCGGCCGTGGGCTGGGGCGACGGGCAGTTCGAGGTGTACTCGCGCGGCGACGGCGCTGCACTCCTCGACGTGCACGAGGCGGCGTGCAAGGCAGGCGCTCCGGTCGAAGTGACTGCGTCCTCCGATTTGATGATCCATGGGCCCGCATCACCATCATGTGGTTCGCGATCGGCGAAGGTTGTTCTCAGGCGCAAAGCCGTTCCCGCGACTTCCGATCTTTCCCGTGACGCTTCGATCAAGCTCGCCGGAAAGCCGCCGCGCGCGCCGATCATGTGGATCTGGTCGCGCTCGATCGCCGGCTGTACCGGTCCCGCCGCCGGCTGGGTGACGTTCGACGGCACGGGCGAGATGACATTCGCCGCGCACGTGTCGCTCGACGGCGGCACCGGCGAGTGTGACCCAGCCTTGCTGCTCCCCGACGCCTGACCGCGCGCGCCAATTCCGCCTCCGCCGCACCGATTTTCGTGCGATCGAGTGCAGCGCACCCACCCCGCACACCCCCCCCACCGATTTTTGTGCGATCGCCGGTCACGTCATCGGCCCGCCGAGCCTGACCCGCCCAGGACCGGTTCGACTGACGGTCACTGGGCGGCAGTCAATCGAACCAGTTCGGAGTGAGAGGTCTGGGCGATTGGGACTGGTTCGAGCAACTGTTGCGGGGCGGCAGTCAATCGAAACAGTTCGGGGTGCGGGCGGGTGGGCTGCACTCGATCGCACAAAAATCGGCTCTTCGCGGATTTGCGGGGT
>JAGQUL010000183.1 GCA_020438525.1 Thermoleophilia bacterium
CGCGGAAATCGGTCGAACCGGCGGTGTCATCGAAAGAACGGGATAGAGCTGCTGCCACGAGGTGAAACCCCGGCGGATATTGAGACTGAGCGCTTGCAGCGCGCCCCGTGTCCCCGTACGCGAATCCCCCCGACGCCAGAACCCCCTCCATGATCGACAGGTGACTGGCCCCATCCTCGGCCGTTGCCATAGTTGCCAGACGCTGCGCATAACCCCGTTCGACTCCATTTGGCAGATCGACGAACGCGCCTGACGTGAGAAACATCACCGAAAGAAGGGCGGCAGCCCACGGCACGATGCCAACTCGTCCGATGCCGCTCGGTGCCCGGGGCGTCCACCGAGCGGCTGCAAGAACAATCGGTGGCGCCCACGTTGCGACCGGATGGAGCCCCCATCCGACGGGCTGAAGCATTGCTGTTACCGCAAACAGCCATGCCATCGCGAGCGGGATCGCTACGGCAAGCCTGATGGGACCCGATACGTCGCCGCGAATCATCGATCCGACTGCAGCGACTGCTGCTATGGGAAGCAGGACGGCACCGCCTAGAGCCCACGTGAGCACGCATGCGAGCCCCGCGGCGAACGCGATCGCCGCACGACGAAGAACGACCGCGTTGCGCTCGCGGGTCAATTCTCGCACCGTGGCAGGCGAATCGATGGTGCTGTCTACGGAAGTGGTCAAGCGGAAGGGGGAGGCGTCGGGACGCGTTGCGGGGTATCGAGACGCCCACACAGACAATCCACGTCAGGCCAGTATATTGGCAGTCGATCGCCAAAGCTTCGGCCGGTAGGGCCACGTGACCCGCCGATTGCGGCCAGCAGGCCTCGTGTTTTCAATATCCGAGATTGCTTGGCTTCCTATACTGACCCGGTGACTCGATCTCCCCGCACGCTCGTCGTCATCCCGGCGCTCAATGAAGAGGCTGCGCTTCCGCTGGTCCTCGAAGAGCTCGCACATCATGCGCCCGAGTGCGACGTGCTCGTCATCGACGACGGTTCAACCGACGACACGGCGAATGTCGCTCGCGCCTGCGGTGCTCGAGTGGTATCGCTACCGTTCAACATGGGCGTCGGCACCGCACTTCGAACCGGATTTCGGTTCGCCGTGCGGAACGGTTACGACCGCGTGGTCCAGACCGACGCGGACGGACAGCACGATGCTCGCGAGATTCATCGCCTGGTCGCAGCGCTGGACGATGGTGCCGATCTCGTGATCGGTAGCCGGTTTGTCGCTCGAGACGGTCACTACCAGGTCGAACGAAGCCGGGGGGCCGCAATGGGCATCCTTCGCGGATTCACCGTGGTGCTGCTCGGCCGCCGCATTCACGACAGCACGTCTGGCTTCCGGGGTTTCAGCGCCCCGCTCACGAAGGCATTCTCACGCACGTATCCTCGCGAGTTCTTGAGCGACACCGTCGAGGCTCTGCTGATGGCGAGCTACGGAGGGTTTCGCGTCGACGAGGTGCCGGTGCGAATGCGCACCCGAGCGGGTGGCGAACCGTCCCACCGCAGCCTTCGACTGTACTACCACTACCTTCGGCTTCTCGTGGTGATGACCCTGACAGCGTCCCTCGATGCTCGACGCGTCCTTCGGCGGGAGGCCGCACGATGAATCCGACCCTGCAAGTCGTCTCGCTGTGTCTGACGTTCGCGATCATCGGCGTGATTGTCCGCATGGTGCGAACACGACGACTGCGCGCGAAGTACTCCTTCCTGTGGCTGATGGTCGGCACGGTGCTTCTGGTCTTCACCGCAGTGCCGGGCTTGCTCGACTGGACCGCCCGCACCGCCGGAATCGCATACCCGCCCGCACTGCTGTTCCTCGGCGCAATCGTGCTCCTGCTTCTCGTCGCGGTGCATTTCTCATGGGAGCTGTCACGCATCGAAGAGCGAAGCCGCACCATCACCGAAGAACTCGCGCTCGCCCTGACGCGAATTGACGAGCTCGAGGCAGAAGTCCGCGACGGGGCTGTGCTGGGCCGCACGATGCCGACCTTCGACAACCGTCCCCTCACACGGCGGTGACGCACAGGGTTGCCGTAGTTGTCCTGGCGTGGGGCAAGGAACCGACACTCGAACGCTGCGTCGAATCAATCCGTGATTCACGCGGCATTGACTTAGAATTGGTCGTAGTCGATAACGGCGCCGATCCTGTCGTGATCGATCGAATCATCGACTTGGGCGTCGATGTTCTCGGCCCGCCGATCAATCGCGGATTCACGGGTGGCTGCAATTTCGGAGTCGCACAGACCACTGCACCCGTCGTCGCCTTGGTGAACAGCGATGCATTCGTTGAACCCGACGCGCTGGCCGAGCTCGCGGAAGTTGCAGTCCGCGAAGACGTCGGGATCGCCTCTGCAAGTCTCAGGCTGGCACAATCGCCGGAGACTCTGAATTCAGCAGGCAACCCGATTCACTTCAGCGGTCTGACGTGGTCGGGATCGTTCGGCGAACCCGCGGCCAATCATCCCAACGAGGCAGAGATTCCATCGGCGACCGGCGCCGCCCTGGCAATGCGTCGAGAGGTGTGGGACCTGCTCGGCGGCTTCGACGACGCAATGTTTGCCTACCTCGAGGACACCGATCTGAGCATTCGTTGTTGGCAGGCTGGGCTGGCGGTTCGCTTCGTGCCCTCCGCGATCGTCCTTCATGACTATGAGTTCGGCCGCAATGAATTGAAGTTCTACCTTCTCGAGCGCAACCGCCTGATCCTGATCCTGACGTTGTACGAGCGGCGCACGCTACTGCTGCTTGCGCCCGGACTTCTCCTGGTCGAACTAGCGATGACCGCCCAGTCGATCGTCGGTCGCTGGTTCGGTGCGAAAGTCCGCGGTTGGTGGTGGATGGTGACTCACATGGGTCACGTCAAGGCCCGGCGACGTACCGCTGCATCGACTCGACAGGTGCACGATGGTGAGTGGATGAATCGAGTGGTCGGGCGAATCGAGCCTGACAACGTCGCACGGCCACCCGGGATGGCGCTGCTCAACGCCCTTCTGGACGGCTGGTGGAAGCTGGCGCGGCGTCGACTTCCGTGACCTTTTCGGCGAGGGCGGGTTGATCGTAGGTCATCCGGTGTTCTTCGAGGAACGATGCAATGCTGCCACGGTGTCCCGCAATCTCGCTCCAGGATTCCGGCGATGCGTTTCTGATTCGTCCCGACCAGCCGTCCAGCCCCATTCGCAGATAGATGCGAGCACGAAGCACTCGATGGTCGCGCGCGAATGCCAGCGCGCGAAGCACGAGCAGCGTCACGTAAGCGACAGCGTGTCTGCGCTGCACAATGCCGAACGCGCGACCCCAGACCAGCAGGTTCCGCAGGCCGTAGGCATTTCGCCACAGCGTCTCGATGGGCGGCTCGCTGCGAAGCCTGCGGATCCTGTCGATGATTCCTGCGCCGAACTCGTCGGCGAGTGTTCCGTCGTCGTGGACGACCACCGATGCCGGCACGAGCCACGCCGAACCGGTGCGTGCCAACCGACTGGAGAAATCGACATCGTCGATCCATCCGAGCATGTCGCGGCGGGGAAGCCCGCTTCTGTGAACCGCCTCAATCTTCACAAGCGAACCAAGGAAACCAAAGTACTCGAGTCGGACGGCGTCGCTTCCGTAGTCACGAGCAGGAATCGGGATGCAAGGTGTTCCAAGCAACCGCGGGCGAAGACAGCCCCGTGGCACGAGCAAGGGCGTTCCTTCCACGTCGTGGACCGCGGATGCGAGAGCGACGGTGTCCGATTGCGACGCGCGCGTGTCGTCGAGAAGCCGCTCGAGCGCATCTGAAGCAGGGAGCAGATCATCCTCGACAAACCATGCCCAGCCGAATCCCTGCTTCTGAGACCACTCGAGCGCCGCGTAGTAGCCCTCTGCGCTCCCGCCGTTGCGGCGCGCCTCGACGACCGTCCCGGAGGCTGCTGCCTTCTCTATGGCTGCGGTCGCAAGCTCGTGGGTGGAATCGCTGGAGGCATTGTTGACCACCAGAATATGATCGATTCGTCTGGATTGCGCATCGATCGCGGCGATGACGCCTGCCAAGCGCTCCGCGCGGTTGAACGTCAGGACGACTGCCACCACGTTCGTACGCACTGACTGCTGCATTGCTAGGAACTCCACTCTCGCTCTCGACGCTGAGCAGTGTGAGCGATCCGGCTCGGGCAACTAACGATACACTTCCTGCTGCCGCAACGTCACTAATCCGCCAGCCACGCCTTCTACCGACGAGCCCGTGCATCCAGCCGATCCCTCCATAGAAATCTCTCGCGTACTAATGGTGTTGTTGAAGCACGACTACGGCGAACCTGCTCGCGGCCGGTCCACTGACGATCGCTTCTTCGGCGACAGCCTCCGACGGATTTGTCCGGCGGTCGAATCGGTATGGATCGATGAGCACGACAGCCGTGATCGCCTAGAGGCGGAGATCCACACCGTTGCTGAGCGCTTTGACCCCGATCTGATCTTCATCGCGCTGTTTCGCGACCAGTTGTCCCCCGATGCCGTAGCGAGGCTCACCGAGCGCTATCGGACCGCAATCTGGTTCGGCGACGACACCTGGCGTTTCGACGAACTCTCCGTACGCTTTGCGCCAAAATGCACATTCGCGATCACCACCGACCCGTTCGGCTCGATTCGATATCAGAAGATCGGTGTCCGAGCGGTTGAATCACAGTGGGCGGCCCAGCCGACGGGCGCAATCCGCGCTCCCGTCCAAGACGAGTCCGAATTCGAGTTCGATGTATCGTTCGTGGGCGGATGGAGCCCTTACCGCCAGTGGTTCCTTCGATGGCTCGAGCGCAACGGTGGATTCAGAATCGCTCGGTTCGGAACCGGCTGGTCGCGTAACTCCCGGATAACGGAGTCGCGGATGGAAGAAGTGTTCCGAACGTCGAGGATCAACCTCAATGTTTCAAATAGCTCTTCCAAGGACCTCCGGTTCGCCCTGTCCTCTCTTCGGTCGTTGAATGACGCGATCCGATCCCCGAAGACCGCCGAGCAACTAAAGGCGCGCAACTTCGAGATCCCGTTGGCAGGGGGCTTTCAACTTACGAACTACGTTCGGGGGCTTGAGCGATATTTTGATATCGGAAGCGAGATCGCGGCCTACTCCGGGCCGGAGGAGTGCTTGCGCCAGTTGGACTACTTTCTTTCCAGCAGCGAAGGCCGCATCTCGATCGGCAAAGCGGGCCACGAACGTGCCGTTCGCGATCACACTTTCGACACGCGCATGCATCGGTTGCTGTCGGAACTGGGAGCATCATGAGAGTCGCACTTTGGGCGCGTGGGATCTATTCCAGAGACGGGATGTTCGATCCGCACGGACCCGCCAATCGCGATGATGTCGCTCGACCTTATCGCGACCTTCAATCCCGTATAGCGGACATCGGCGGGGAGTTCCATACCCTCGACGTCTTCGAGGACCGCGGGCAAGCACCAGACGTTGTCTTGTTCCTGGAGGTACCGCCCGACCCCGTCGAACGCATCCTTCGCTGGTGTCCGAACGCCGTACCATGGGCAGCCCTGCAGGAGTGCGAGGTTGTACTGCCCCGCAACTGGGTTCGGTCGCGACACGAAGAATTCGATCGAATATTCACATGGAACGATACCTGGGTAGACCAGAGCAGATACTTCAAGCTCAATTTCCCGAACCCGATCCCGACCGCCCGCCCTTCACAAACCCGGGTTCGCGATAGGTTCGCAGCGCTGATTGCGGGAAATAAGCGATCGGCCCATGAGAAGGAACTCTACAGCGAGCGGGTTTCAACGGTCCGCTGGTACGAACTCAATCACCCCGAACTGCTCGACCTGTACGGGCTCGGATGGGATGTGCATCCTGGTGCTGGGCCATTGAGTCGGCGTCTCGAAGGTCCGATTCGTCGGGCAATTCGTCGCCCCGCGTTTCCATCGTGGCGGGGCACGGTCGTATCCAAACTCGAGACGCTTGAATCATATCGCTTTTGTATTTGCTACGAGAACGCTAGAGACATCCCGGGCTATATCACCGAGAAGATCTTTGATTGCTTCTTCGCCGGCACAATCCCTGTCTACTGGGGAGCGCCAAACATCTCCACGCATGTGGACCCTGCATCCTTTATCGATCGACGCAAATTTTCCACGCACGAAGCATTACATGAATTCCTAACCACTCTTGATGACTCCGAAGTTGCAGCGTATCGAGCAGCCGGCGCTGATTTTGTGAAGAGCCATGACATGGATCAATTCTCAAGCGACGGATTTGTAGACACACTTATGAAGCACCTAGACCATCGGCCAATTTGACATGCTCACATCCCTCTCCAGAAGACTTGTACTTCGACGCAATCTACGCTCCGTCAGGGCTGGTGCGGGTAGTGGTTCGGTTATCGAGTCGCCTGCGACTCTGTTATCCCCGGCCGCTCTTACGATCGGGCGCGATGTCTATGTCGGTCCGCGGTCGTACGTGGCGGCCGACGGGGGCATCGACATCGGAGACGGGGTAATGATCGGCCCCATGCTGTACGCACAGAGCTCATCTCACGTGTACGACGGGGTGGACCTCGGTGCGCTGCCATACGACCATCGCATCGTGAGGAAGCCGATTAGTATCGGACGCTACGTGTGGATCGGCGGACGGGTCACCATAAACCCGGGGGTCTCGATAGATGAAGGGGCGATCATCGGCGCTGGTACTGTAGTGCCAAAAGACATCCCGCGGCTGGCCATCGTTGTCGGTAATCCAGCAAGGATAATTGGGTATCGTGATCCGGAATCATTCGAGCGACTTGCGCGCGATGGCATGTCCCACGCACGGTTGAAGCGAAGTGGGATGCAGCCCGACGTATGGCTGAACCCCGGCGACTACGAGCGCATTCCCCGACTACGAAGCCTCTGACCGGCTCACGATCCTCCGATTAATGGTGCGGAGATTGAGC
Organism: Thermoleophilia bacterium; assembly: GCA_020438525.1. The sequence goes on from JAGQUL010000183.1 coordinate 6,903, forward strand.
GAGTCGAGCAACTCGATCATCACCAGCGACAACATCGCGGTATTGAGCGATAGTAGTCCAGTCAAATGGAATGAAATCATTGCTCCTACGTAAAATAGCGAACGGAATGCCTGGAACCCAGCAACCCAGGCGTACGCTCGCCGAGAATGTGTGATCGCATTGGTTGTGAGCAGACCGTTCACAAGCAATAGCGCTCCCCACGTTCCCGCGATCACCGACGTCAACCACGATGGCTGGAACTCGTCGCCAAACAGACCAACGATCATTCGAACGACTAGGGTCAACGCGAAGACCGCTGGAAAGAACGCCCCGGCGCACGCCTTGTTCAATCTTCGCGTCAGGTGGCGGCGGTCATCTACTGCGGCCGTAGCAGGAAAGAGCACGTTGCTGATGATCGCCAACAACTGTGCTACGACCAAGAAACCCGCCGCGTAGTACGCACCGTAGACGCCCAGTGCGTCGGAACCTAACCACCGCCCAACAAGAAACTTGTCGGCGTAGACAAATCCAATTGGGCTCGCAGCGTGGAGCATGGTAACGAAGCCATAGGATCGAAGTTCGCTGGCTTCGGATGCTCTCCAGCACCTCGACGAAATCCACTCACGCAGCGACCACCACATCCTTGCCGCCACCACAGAAGCCCCAACGATAAGTGCGACGCAATATGCCTCCCACCCCCGGTCGCCCTCAATCAGAATGAGAGAAAGAACGAGCAAGACGACGACACCTTCGACCGGCCTCATTCGCGCCTGCCTGCGGAAGAGTTGCATTCCAGACAACGCGCGATCAGCGCTCACTCGAGCGGCGAGGGCGACGCCGAGAGCAATGCCGGCCAATACGAGCGTCGATTGCAGATGCTGCACGCTCATCGAAACAAGGGCGACTGCAGAGACCGCCACGAGAGCAAGCACCGTCGTTGAGATCGCGATCACGATGACGGCGGTTGTAACAACCTCGGCGATGCGCTCTGATTCAACGCGGGGAAGTCGGCGAGACATCGCCACATCGAAGCCCAATGGAGCGAATACGGAAAACATCTGCGCGACGGTGATCACGAAGATCGCTTGGCCGTATTCTGCTGCGCCGAGCGTCCGACCCGCGGCGATGCTGGCGCCAAACATTAGCGCGGCAGCCGCTATGCCACCGATCGCCGAGTGCCGCAATCCAACTACGAACGCACGCGCTC
>JAGQUL010000184.1 GCA_020438525.1 Thermoleophilia bacterium
CATCGCCACCGGCTGCGGCCGCGGCTGCGCGAGCTGCGCCTGCGTGATCGGCGTGACCGCGTTCGGCGACTCGTAGACCACCTGCGGCGCAGGCGACGAGCCGGCGAGCGCACGCATGCCCCACACCGCGAGTGCGCCACCCAGGAAGCCGCCAGCGTGCGCCAGGATGCCGACGCCCGGCGCGAGCGAGGACACACCGCCGAGCACCGCCATCCAGCGTCCGAACTTGCCGCCCGGCGTGGTGGCGTGGTGGTCCCACGCGACCAGACCGCCGATCACGCCGAACCCGATGCCGCTCTCGCCACCGGCGAGCACCTCGGTCGCGTCGGGGCCGTACAGGATCGGACCGCCGAACCACGTCAGGATCGTCGCCCCGATCGCGCTGCCCACCACGACGAGCGCCATCGTGCGATGCCCCACGGCGCGCTCGAGCATCCAGCCGCCGAGCAGCAGCGCGAACATGTTGAAGGCCCAGTGGTCGACGCTGAAGTGCACGACGTGCTGCGTCGCCAGTCGCCACCAGTCGCCGTCGCGCACGAGGTCGATCGATGCCGCGCCCGAGTGCTCCATGTCCTTGAGCGACAGCGCGAACCCGAACGTTGCGACCTGCCACACGAACACCGCGGTGCAGATCGCCGCGACGACCGCGGTGACCCACGGAACGATGTCGAGCTCCTCGCTGCGCTCGTTGGCCGAGTAGTGCTCGCGCAGCCGTTCGCGAATGCGTGCCGACTGCTTCTCGTCGCCACTGAACGCCCCGTACTGCTCCTCGGCCTCCGTCACCGGGTTCATCCGACCGAGCGCCTCGTTCAGCCCGTGCTGCACGTACAGCAGCCACAGCGGCAGCACCAGTCCGGTCGACCACGCGGCGAGCACGCGATCGAGCGGCCCCAGCTCGCCCCCGGTGATCATCGGATCGCCGGGCTGCACGCCCGCGATCCCGATCCCGAGCCCCGCCGCGATCAGCCCGATCGCCACGAGCGGGCGCAGGCGATACCAACGCTCCTGCTCGACGCCCGCGCGAAACTGCAGCTGCTCGCCGGCCGCAGAGATGTCGAAGGCTGCCCATCCCGCGGTGCCGAACCCGGCGACCATCATCAACGTGCGCGCGGAGGACGAGAAGCCATCGTCGACCGCCGCCCACAGCACGAGCGCGGCAGATCCCAGCAGCACCAGTGGCCACGCGATCGCCCGCCACGAAGCGGTCACGCGCGCTCCCGACAGCTCGCGCGCGGTCATGAACGACCAGTACAGCTGATACAGCGAGCCGGTGGCCAGCGAGAGCAGGAACGCCTGCCACAGCGGACGGACGTGGATGCGACGAGAGTCTGAGACGGTGACGTACATGGGGCAGGTGCGAACCAGGTGGGATGGGCAGCGGCGGGCTGCACTGGCATCGGCATGCAGATCGTCCAACTTGAGCATGCCTTGCTTTCGAACAGCTCAAGGATCAAGGGGCGTCTGCCGATACCGCCCCGGTCGCGTCCGCACCACGGAAAGGATTCCACGTGGCACATCTCGTCCAGGCCGGAAACGCACGCCCGAAGGTTCGATCGGGATGGGGCGTATGGCTGCTCGGAATCATCACCGGGGGCATCTACTCCGCGTGGTGGTGGCACCGCACCTCGAAGGACCTCGCCGAGTTCGAATCGAGCGACGGCTCGGAATCGACGATCAACGCCGCTCGCGAGTCGGGCATCGTCGCCGCGATGGTCGCGGTGACCTGGGTCGCACAGATCGTGATGCGCGAGGAGGTGCCTGCCACGTCGTTCGACGGCACTGCCACGACCACCACCGCGATGACCGCGGAAGGCTCGCTCGTCATGTTCGCCTGCACCATCGGGCTGCTCGTGATGGCTGGTCGCATGCGCAGCAACGTCAAGCGCGTGATGACCCGCGCCGGAATGCTTCCGGAGGAGCAGCCGGGCGGATTCCTGTTCTGGGTCGGCGCGTTCCTCCTGAGCGTTCCCGGCTCGTCGGGCATGCTGCAGACCGGCCTCAACAAGCTCTGGGAGCGCTACCCGCGCTGGTACGAGTCGATCGGCGGCACCAAGGAGGAGTTCGGTGCAGCGCCGACTCCGATCGCGGTCGGAGGCACCGCGCCGATCGGGGCTCCGATGCAGGTGCAGCAGCAGCTCCCCGCACAGCTCGCCGCAGCTGCCGGCATGCCTGCCGCGACTCCGATCGCCGGGGGCAATCCGTCCGCGGTGCTCGCCGAGCTCGGCCCGCGCGCACAGGCGGGGGCACTCGATGCCGCATCAGCGTTCCGCTACGCACAGGCCGTCGAGCAGGTGCACGGCGCCGAGCAGGCATCGCAGTGGTACCGGTTCGTGGCCAACACCGACCCGTCGAACGCACAGGCGCTCTACTGGACCGGCTCGTACCTGGTCGGCCGCGGCGACGAGTCGGGGATGGCGTACCTGCATCGCGCAGCCCAGGACGCGAGCACCCGAGCGGCTGCAGCCAACCAGCTCGCGTCGCACCTCGAGCGCATGGGACGATCGGCCGAAGCCGCGCAGTGGCGAAGCTACGCCACCGCCGCCTGACCCGAGTCGACGGCACGCAGCCTGCTCGCGAGCACCCGCGCACCGAGCGGTGACGGGTGCGCGCCGTCGAGCCACAGCTCATCGCGCGACGGCACGCACTCCGAGCAGTCGACGAACGTGATCTCGCCACGCTCCTGCAGGCCCTGCAGCAGCTCGACGAGCTGCGCATGCCGATCGCGACGCCCGATCGGATCGAGCGCCGCCGCGAAGCGCTCGTGCGCCGGGGTGATGAACACGAGCGGTCGGTCGCGCTGCGCATTCGCTGCCGCGACGAGCGCGTCGAGGTCGTCGATCGAGTCGTCGGCGAGCGCGGCGCCCTGCTCGACGTAGTTGCTGCGGTACCGACGGATGCTCGGCTCGATCTGCGACTGTGTCGCGCGCGCGAGCGCCGGCGACCTCGCCGGATCGAGCCACGCGCGCGTGTCGTCGGGCATGCCGACCTCGTCGAAGTCGTCGACCGACCGGGTCTGGTCCTTGGCGTGCAGTCGCTGCTGCACGGTCTTGCGCTGGCGAAGCTGCTGGCGCATCGTTCGCCATGACGCGCGGGTCGTGTCCATCGTCAGCAGCAGCTCGTTCGCATCGGGTGCAAGCTCGATCCACGACGGGGACCCCGCAGCCTCGCGCGCGATGCCACGAACCTGCGGCACCGCGAGCAGCCCTGATCCGCGCAGCGACCGGCCCCGGAAGCCCTCCACGTCCACGCCCACCACCAGGTGCGGGAACTCGCCGTCGCCGTCGCCGGCACGTCGCGCAAGCCACTGCGCCAGGACGCGATCCTCGAACAGGTCGCCACCCACGAGCGCCGCGTTGACCGGATCCGTCGCGTCCGCGTCGAGGTCGCGCGGATCGAGCTGCTTCGCGCGCGACGTGCCGAGCACCACGAGCGACGCATCAGGATGCTCGTCGAGCAGCTCGACCTTCGCCGCGCGATCGCGCGCCAGCCGCGAGATCGGGTCGAGCAGCCCCGTGCCGAGCTTGCCGGTCGGGTCGATCGCCGCGTTGAACGCCGCGATCGCGAGGCACGCGAGCAGCGTCGACCCGAGCAGCCATCGCACCCACCGCCACTGGGCCCGATCGAGCAACAGCGCGCCGCCGGCAACGGCGTGCAGGTCGTCGTCGCCCGCCGCAGCGGGATTCACAGCACGGTCGATCGGGGGAGTCGCAGCCGGCACGGTCACGAAGGATATCGAGGCGCGCCGCAGCCCCGGTCCGCTTCGGCGCGGACGGGTCGCAGCGAAACGGGTGTAGGTTCGTTGCGCACGCAGCGAATCGTGGCGCGAGGTAGTTATCCGCTCAACATCCGAAGCAATCATGCCGAACCGACGCACAACCTCCTGACGAGACGTCGCGCCGCGTCAGTTCGAGCCGCCCGTTTTCGGGAACGTTCGCGCGGGGCGTGTGAATCCTTCGATACGCGGCTGAGCCGGGTGGCACGCGCAAAACCTCAAGGCGCAGTGAACCCGCTGTAAACAACTCGGGTGGCCCCACGGGTCGTCGATCCATTTTCTACGTGGGGGCGCGGAGCCATGGCCGTGGCGAGTCCCTGCCATGGATCCATGAAGCGACGACGTCGACACCACACCGAACAGCTGCAGCTGTTCGAGCCCCGTCCCTCGCGTACGCGCGGGGGCCGGCGCGTGCGCAGCGGACGCTCGCTCCCGACCGTGCTGCGCGTGCCGCTCACGCTGCTCGCGCTCGGCGTGGCGACTGCCGGCATGGTGCTCGGCAGCTGGGCGGCGTGGACGGCCCAGACGTCCAACCCGACGAACCAGGTCACAGCCGGAACGCTCTCGATGAGCAACGACAAGGCGGCGACCTCGGTGTTCACCGCCACCAACGTCGTGCCGGGCGCTACCGGCAGCGGCAACGTGGTGATCGGCAACACGGGATCGGTGCCGCTCTCCGTGACGCTCACGCAGGACCAGCTCACCGCCACAGGCATCGAGACAAGCCTCGGCCTCAAGGTCTACGACCAGACGCGCAACTGGTGCTACTGGCCGACCAACTCGAGCGGCGCCTGCGCCACCTACGGGGCATGGGACGCGTCCGGCACGCTCGCCGGGCTCGCGATCCCCGCCACCGACGGCTCGGCGAAATGGCCCGCGGGCCAGACGCACACGTTCACGATTTCCTGGCAGCTCTCGGCGAGCAGCCCGAACAGCGACCAGGGAAAGACCGGGTCCTTCCGCCTCGTGTGGGACGGGACCCAGTAAGTACCCGACCCGGCCGGAGGGGCCGGGGCGGGAGCAACGACAACCGAAAGGCACGCAACACCATGGATACCAACGCACGCAACACTCGCAAGGTCGCGCTGACCGTGCTCGCGCTCGGCGCGGCCACGGCCGCGGTCGTTTTCGGCAGCCTCGCTGCATGGACGGCACGGACGACCAACCCGAACAACACGATCACCGCAGGCAAGCTCACGATGGGGAACGACAAGGATGCCGCGCCGGTCCTCACCACGAACGTCACGGGTGTGGTGCCCGGCGACGGCGACAGCGACACGGTGACGATCACGAACACGAGCACCGGGGCGATGTCGGTCGCACTGACCCAGCTCACGCCGGTCGACAACATGTCGGACGGCGACAACGTGATGAAGTTCACGGTGCACGACGACACGACGGACACCTGCCTGTACCCGGCAGCAGCGTTCGGCTCGGGTGCATGTCCGGCCATCGACTCGGCGCTGGCCGGCGCCGGCTGGGACGCAACGTCGGTCTTCGACGGCTCGACGGCCATCGCGGGAACCGGCGGTGCCGCTTCCGACTGGGCAGCCTCGGAGGCCCACACGTTCACGGTCGCGTGGGCCTACACCGACGACGGCGTGGTCAACAACGCCAAGAACGGCACGAACCCGACCGCGACGTTCGATCTGCAGTGGGACGGAACCCAGGTCTGATCCAGATCTGACCTGACTCCATGAATGCGTGCCGCGCCTGCGGCCCGGACCCGACCTGCGTGGTCGAGGTCCGGGTCGCCGGCCACGCGCACGCGTGATGCAACACCCCCGAGAGGAGGCGGCGTGACGCACGACGCTGCCACACGACCGGGGCACATACGGGTCCTCCTGCAGTTCCTGCTGCACGTGGTGCTCGTCGCCTGCTGGGTGCTCGTCGCCCTGATGGCAGTCGCCACGTGGGGACCCCACGTGACCCGCTACAAGACCGAGATCATCGTCGGCCAGAGCATGGAGCCGAACATCCCGCTCTGGTCGCTGGTCGTCGTCGAACCCGTCGACCCGGGCGACATCAAGGTCGGCGACGTGATCGTCGCGCAGCCGGCCGAGCTGGACGGACGCAAGGTGACGCACCGCGTGATCGAGGTGGGACGCACCAAGGACGGTCGCCCCGAGATCCACACGAAGGGCGACAACAACGACAC
>JAGQUL010000185.1 GCA_020438525.1 Thermoleophilia bacterium
GGCGGCATGCCCGACATGGGCGGCATGGGCGGCATGATGTGAGTTCGGCCACAGCCGACTGAACGTCTGCGAGGGGCTCGGCTTCGGCCGGGCCCCTCGTCGTTTCTGCGTCGGAGGCATCGACGCTGCAGCTTCAGAATCGCCACCGATCTGCCGATGAACACGGCAGCAATGCCTCGCCGTTCAGCCACTCCGCCTTCCTCGCGCGCGCACACGCGTGCGGCAGCCCGCGCGCTGCGGGCGCTCGTGTGCACGCTTGCGACGGCGCTCGCGCTGTGTGCGGGGTCGGCGATCGCGCCGCAGCAGGCCCATGCCGGGCAGTACGACGTCCCGGCATGCGATGCGGCACCGGGCAGCGTGAACAACTCATGGACGTACCGCGCCGGGTCGCCGGCGGCAGGAACGACCGGCTCGCTCGGTGACTGCCCGTCTTCCGGCGCCGGGAACGGCATCCGATGTGCCGTCAACAACCTGCAGCTCGTCGCGTTCCTGACCGGGTGCGTCATCGAGTTCAGCGCGCCGTCCAGCACGACCCTCGCCCAGGTCACCCGTCGCGACCTGTTCGCACGGAGCGGGCTTGCCGGATGCCTGTGTGCTCCGAGCAACTGGGATGCGGGCATGTTCCATCACACACCCCCCAACACCGAGTTCTTCGGATGCGGATGGGGCAGCGCAGGATGTGCGGTCGGAACCGGCTGGAACGGGGTGCCGGTGACCTAAAGCTATCCGGCCGGCGTGACCCTGACCGACATCGGCGTGAGCTGTCAGGAGGCCGGCGGGTGCATCACGCAGACCAATGGGTTCGGCATCTCCCTCAACGCCGCTCTGTACTACGCGATCGTTCGAGTGACCGACAGCGTCGCGCCGACGTTCGCCAACGCCGCCGGCGACCCGCTCACCGACACGACGAACTGGCGACGAGGAACGTTGAACGTGACGTTCGACGCGAGCGACAACACCGGGATCCGCTACACGGAGATGCGCGTGGACGGCGTGACCCAGGGCGGTCCGACCTGGGCGGCGTGCTACTCCGGCGGCGCGAAGAACACCACGTCCTACACGTATCGGATTCCGTGCGGCAGCGGGTCGGCGTCTGCGCGCACGGCGCTCAACGTGACCAACCGCTCCTACAACTACGACACGTCGGCGCTCAACGGGGCGCACACGGTGCAGCTGCGCGCCGGCGACTCGACCGACATCTCCACCCCCAACACCGGCACCCAGTCCTTCTCGGTCAACTGGGACAACACCGCACCGACCACGCCGGCAAGCGCGGCCGACAGCAGCGGCGCCGACATCGAGTGGTCGACGTCGGGCAGCGCGCTCGCGGCGAACTGGGCGGCGAGCACGGACGCGCACTCGGGCATCTATGACTACGAGTACTGCTTCTCGACGGCGACGAGCTGCGGCGGCACCGTGGTGTCGAACGGCAACATCGCCGCGACGACGCGGACGAGCGGCGGCCTCACGCTCGTCCAGGGAACCCGCTACTACAGCTGCGTCCGAGCGCGCGACAACGCGCTCGACAACAGCGGGGCGCGAGGCAACCTGTCGGGATGGCGCTGCTCTGACGGGCAGCGGGTCGACTCGGTCGCACCCACCACCCCGGGTGCGCCGGCCGACGGCGCCGGCGCCGACATCGACTGGCAGGCGTCGACGACGACGGTCAATGCCCACTGGACCGCCAGCACCGATGCCACGAGCGGTCTCGACCACTACGAGTACTGCATCTCGACCGCGGCATCGTGCGGCGGCACCGTGGTCGTGGGCTGGACGGCGAACGGCACGTCCACGAGCGTGACTCGCGCCGGCCTGTCGCTCACCACCGGCACGACGTACTTCGTGGCGGTGCGCGCGCACGACCTTGCCGGCAACGCGAGCAGCGTGGCCAGCACCGACGGCGTGACGGTCGACACCACCGCGCCGAACGTGCCCCCGCTCGTCTCGCCGCCCGACAACTCCGGGCACGCCGCATGGCCGTCGCTCGTGGCGACGTACGACGACGCCGGAACGGTCAGCCCGGGCCAGCTGACCTTCCAGGTCTGTCCGACGGCTGCGTGCACGAGCCCCGCAGCATCGGGAACCAGCGCATCGGCGCTCGCCGACGGCAGCAACGGATCCTGGACGCCGGCCGTGGCGAACGGGACCTGGTGGTGGCGTGCGATGGCCACCGACGGCGCCGGCAACACCAGCGGCTGGAGCGGCACGCGGATGGTGCAGGTCGGGTCGTCGTCGCTGAGCCTGTCGGTCGACACGACGACCCTGAACGGCGGCTTCACCGTGCCGGGCACGCCGGTCACCGCATCGAGCACCGTGACGGTGTCGACGAACGCGATCAACGGCTACCAGCTGCTCGGCAGCGACATGAGCGACACGGTCGGGATCACCGACGGCACGCACGACGTTCCCGACTGGACCGGCACCGTGGGCACGCCCACCGTGTGGCCCGCCGGCACGCTCGACGCGTTCGGTGTGACGGTGCGCGATGCGCCCGGCGGGCGGCTCGCGAAGTGGGGCACCGGCGGCGGTCCCTGGCCCGAGGGCGACTTCGTCAACAACCGCTATGCGGGGCTGACCACGACTCCGCAGCTGCTGCACCTTCGCGCGGGGCACTCCACGAGCAACGAGGACGTCATCCTGACGTGGCGCTTCACGCCCGCGCTGGCCGCGGTCGACGGATCGTACGCATCGACGGTGAACGTGTCGGTCGTCGTCAACCCGTAGCGAGCCGCACCGGCAGCCGTCGCGGGACCGGTCAGGAATCCGCGGGCTGGCCGAGCGTCGACGCGCCGTGCCAGCCACCGACGAGCGAGCCTGCGGTTGCGCCGATCGCGGCCAGTCCCGCCGCTGCGAGCAGCCCGCCGGCCGCGCCGTTCCACGCCTTGAAGCCGAGGGCGAATCCGGCGAGCGCGCCGATGCCGCCGCCGATCGCACCGCCGGTGATCGCCGACGAGGCGATGTGCTTCACGTTCGCGGTCTGCTGCTCCACGATCGGCGTGATCTCCGCGCCGATCGCGGCGCGCTGCCGGGCGACCTCCTGATCGATCACGCCCGGCAGCTCCGCCTTCACGCGCGTGATCGTGTCGTCGACCATCGCCTGCAGGCGCGGCTGGGTGTCGTCGACGAACGAGTCGAGCTCGGCACGGACCGTGGGCAGCTGCGCCTGGAATGCAGCTTCGACCTCGCTGCGGATGTTCGGCAGCTGGTCCTCGATCGCGCCGCCGACTGCGGTTCGGATCCCGGGCATCTGGTCGGCGATGGCATCGCTGATCGTGGTCCTGATCAGCGGCTGCTGCTGCGTGAACACGTCGTTGGCGGAGGCCGTCACGATCTGTCGGATCTCGCGCTTCAGCTCGGCGAACGGGTCGTAGGCGGCCGGAGCCACGGCGCCTGCCATGGGCATGCCCACGGCGGATCCTGCAATCGTCGTCATCGTCCCACGTCCCGTCCGGTCGTCCCTGTCGACGACGCAGCGGGGGGTCGCGCGTCGCCCTTCGTCCCACCGGTATGTCGGGCTCCGGGCGCGTCGCGTTGCGCGCGAGTACGCTAGATCAGCATGCCATCGACGATGACCTGGGTCATCGCCTTCTCGGCCTGCATGAGCTGCTCGTGCAGCTGGAACAGCTGGTTGGCGGTGCTGGAGTTCACCGTCGGATCACCCATCGCGCCCACGAGGGCGGCCATCACGTCGCGCGTGTTCGGCTCGAGCGGAAGCTTCAGCATCGGCGCGTTGAACGGCTCCGCGTCTGGCTTGGCGTTCGCGGCATCCTGCACCTGTGCGGCGCCGGAGCTCGCCTGCGCGGTCGCCGCCGTGACCTGCGGCGCAGGCTCGGTGACCGGGCTCGTCGGGCGCGTCGCGCCGGTGAGGGCGGCGGTCCGGCGTGCGGAGTCGTAGGCAGCGAGATCGTTGTTGCTGGAGATGAGGGACATGTTGCCCGTATGTCGGGCCGCAGCCGGCCGCTGTTGCAGGCAATTCGGCGATAACCGGCCAGCGAACGGCCGCAGGCTCGCTCAGATCGAGCCTGCGTACGGCGCGACCGCGTCCTCGATCTCCGTGACCAGGCGAATCTCGCCGTCCTCGATCTCGAACGTGAGCGATCCGTCGAGCGGCAGCGCGAACTGCCAGTTGCGGGTGATCGGACCGGCGATCCGCAGCACCGCGAGGCGAAGCATCACGCCGTGACTGACCGCCGCGACGGTCGCGCCCGCGTGACGGTCGCCGATCTCGCGAAGCGCGCGCACGACGCGATCGGCAGCGGCTGCGAGCGATTCGCCGCCGGGGCAGTGCGCATGCTCGGGATCGGTGAGGTACCGCTCCCACGCCGCTGGATCGACGTCGCGTGCCTCGTCACGGGTGAGCCCCTCCCAGCGACCGTAGTCGAGGTTGAGCAGGCCGTCGTGTTCGAGCACGTCGTCGAGGCCGTTCGATGCGGCGATCGCGGTTCCGACCTCGAGCGCCCGACCGAGCGGGCTGGCATACACCGCCTCGACGCGAGCGTCGGCAAGCGCCCGCGCAGCGGCAAGCGCCTCGCGCCGGCCGGTACGGCTGAGCGGCAGCTCGCGCTGGCCACGGAAGCGCACGTCGGGGTTGCCGATCGTCTGGCCGTGCCGGAGCAGGTGGATCACGCCGATCTGCGCCATCAGCCGGAACCCTCCTCGCGCCCTGCGGAGCGCTCGATGTTGTGCGTGTCGAGCACCGGATCGGGCTCGTCGCGGCCGAACTGCCCGAACGTCTGCAGCACGAGCTTCGCGTCGAGCAGCAGCGACCAGTGGTCGATGTACCAGATGTCCTGCTCGATCCGCTCGGGCCACTCGATCTCGTCTCGGCCATGCACCTGTGAGTAGCCGGTGATGCCGGGCAGCACCTCGAGCCGACGACGATCGTGGTCGGAGTAGTTGACGACCTGCTCGGGGATGTCGGGGCGCGGCCCGACCAGGCTCATCTGCCCGACGAGCACGTTGAGCAGCTGCGGCAGCTCGTCCAGGCTCGTCCGGCGAAGGAAGCGGCCGCTGCGCGTGATCCGCGGGTCGTCCTTCACCACCCCGTGCGGGTCGTCGGTGACGCCGAGCTCCTTGCCCACGCGCACTGCGTCGTTGACCATCGACCGGAACTTGAGCATCCGGAACACGCCACCGCCGCGACCGACCCGGCGCTGGACGAAGAACACCGGCCAGCCCGCGTCGACGAGCACCCAGATTGACAGCACGAGCAGGACCGGCGAGAGCACGATGACCGCGATCGCCGCGAGCACGCGGTCGACGAGCCACTTGACCGCGCGCTGCAGCGGTCGACGACGGATCCGGTCGCTCACGCGTCGGCCCGCCACGGTGGGAAGTACCCTGCCGTCGATGACGTGCCGGCGAGCCGCTCGTACCACTCCATGTCGTGCACGACCTTGGCGATGTGGAACGGGAGCGGCTCGGCGAGCGGGTCGTACCGGTGCTTGAACGTGAACAGGGGGCTCTCGACTCCGCCGCCCACGCCGCCGCCCAGGTGGAAGCCGCGAAGGCCGCGCGCCTGCGCCCACTGCGCCGCGGCGAGGAAGCACGCGTTCGAGGCACCGATGTTGCGGGCGGCATCCGCCGACGCGCCGAGGTGGTAGTGCAGCCACTCGCCGTGGGCGACGCACAGCAGCGACGCGACCGGCTCGGCGTCGTCGCCCAGCAGCGCATCGACGAGCACGCGCTCGCCACCCGCGTCGTCGAGCAGCGCCTGCCAGTAGTCGTCGGGGAAGAAGTAGAACTCGGCCGCGTCCTGGCGACGCATCGTGTGGTCGTACATCGCGCGGAACTCGTCGAGCGTCGTCGGCGCCTCGACGATCCGGACCTGCACCCCGGCACGCTCGGCCTTGCGGACGGCTCGGCGGTGATGCGAGTGCATCGTCGTCATCAGGTCACGGTCGGCCGAGACGTCCCACGCGACCGTCGCGCCGAGCTCGATCAGCTCGGCAGTGGCGGGACACCACCGGTGGTTGCCGAGCGTCGGCTGGAAGCGCAGGAACGTCGTCACGACGTGGTTGGCGCGCGCCCACTCGTCGAGCGCCGCGCCGAACGCATCGAGGTCGACCGCGCCGGTGGCGATCGGTCCGCCGTATCCGTAGCAGCTGGTCGCGTCGAACCCTGCCTCGTCGCCGGGCAGCGGCCGCAGCAGCAGGGGCAGCGCGACCTCGCCGCCGTCGAGGCGCGCGTGCAGCAGCACGGGGATCGTTCCGTCGACCTCGAGCAGCGCCGCGGAGTCGTGCCAGCCGCGTCGCAGGTAGACGTCGTCGCCGCCCAGTCGGGCGACCAGCTCGTTCCACTCGTCGCGCGGGGCAACGCGGATCGGATCGACGTCGACGACGGTGTGCGCGTCGGGGAGTTCGTGCGCGGCTCGGCTCATCGCGTGCAGTCTACCGTCGCGGACGGTCTGGCCGATGCGGGCCATCACGGGCGCGGGGTCGCAGCCACGCATGCGTGGAGGTGTCATGATTCCTCCATGTTCGAAGGCAGCAGCATCGCGGTGGTCGTTCCCTGCTACAGGGAGGAGACCCAGATTCGCGGCGTGATCGAGACGATGCCCGCGTTCGTCGACCGCATCATCGTGGTCGACGACCGGTCGCCCGACCGCACCGCCGACGTGGTGCGCGAGTGCATGAGCGTCGACCACCGGGTCGAGCTGCTCGTGCACGAGGAGAACCGCGGGGTCGGCGCCGGCATCGCCACCGGCTACAAGCGCGCGCTGCAGCTGGGGATGGACGTGGCCGTGGTGATGGCCGGCGACGGGCAGATGCCGCCCGACGAGCTCGCCGACATCGTCCGCCCGGTGACGAGCGGCCAGGCCGACTACTCCAAGGCGAACCGGCTCGTCGTCGAGAAGGCGTGGGGCACGATCCCGCGCAAGCGGTTCCTGGGCAACGCGATGCTGAGCCTGCTCACGAAGGTCGCGTCGGGCTACTACCAGGTCGCCGACTCGCAGACGGGCTACACCGCGATCAGCGCCGAGATGCTGCGCCGACTCGACCTCGATGCGATGTATCCGCGCTACGGCTACCCGAACGACATGCTCGTGCGCCTCAACGTGCTGCGCGCGCGGGTCGTGGACGTGGCGAGCGTGCCGGTCTACGACGTCGGCGAGGTGTCGGGGCTGAAGATCCGCCGCGTGCTGTTCACCATGAGCTGGCTGCTGCTCAAGCGCTTCTTCTGGCGACTGTGGAAGCTGTACGTGGTACGCGACTTCCATCCGCTGATCATGTTCTACGTGCTCGGCATGCTGTCGCTCGCCGCCGGCGTGATCGCGAGCGTCTCGCTTGCCGTGCTGGCGATCGGCGACGGTACCGTGAGCGGCGCGAGCGCGGTCGCGGCGTCGATCCTGCTGCAGAGCGGGCTCCTGCTCACGCTCTTCGGCATGCTGTTCGACTTCGAGCACAACCGACCGCTGGTGGGCGAGCTGCGCCCGGTCGGGCTGGATGCCGACAACGTCGAGCACGAGCCGATCCGCGCAAGCATCGAGACCGCGGGCGAGGCGCGCGTGAACGTCACACGCTCGTCGGCCGCGGAGACCGATCCGGTGGACGCGACGCCCGAACCCGACTCCGAGCCGAGCCGCGTCGACGCGTGATCGGCCCGATCGTCGACCTGGCGGCGGCGATCGTCGCCACCATGCTGGTGATGCTGCTGCCCGGAGCGCTGCTGGTCTCCTGCCTGCGCGCGGGCCGACTGGTGCCTGCCTTGCTGCTGCCTGCGACGGCGGTGTGCGGGTCGGTGCTGCTCGCGGCACCGGTGCTGGTCCTCACCCTGTCGATGCACTGGTCGATCCGGGGTCTCGCAGTCGCGTATGGACTGCTCACGGTCGCGCTGGCGGTCGTCGCGCTGCTTCGCTGGAGCCCTGATCCGGCGCGGTCGTGGCGCGAACGCGTACGTCGATCGGTGCCGTACGCCGCGCCGTCGGCGATCCTCTTCGTGCTCGGGATCTTCGACGCGCCGCAGGTCCGGTCCGACACCTACTGGCACGTAGCACTCGCACGAAAGCTCGCGGAGCTCGATTCGCTGTCGAGCGCGCGGATCGCGTTCGAGGCCGGATCGGCAGGCAATGCCAACTATCCGCTGCCGGCATGGCACGCGCTGATCGCGCTCGCCGACCAGGTGCCTCGCGTGGACGTGTGGTCGGCCACCTGGTTCTGCACGCTCTGGCTCGGACCGGTCGCGATGCTCGCGTTCGGTGCGATGGCGGCTGCGCTCGTCGGCGATCGTCGCGCGGGCCTTGTCGGCTGCTGGACGTTCGCTGCGGTGGTGGTGCTCGGCTACGGGCCGTGGTTCTTCGCCACCCGATACCTGTCGTACCCGGGGCAGGTCGCGATCTTCGTGCTGCTGCCGATCGTCGTGTGGGCGATCGTGCATGCGATCGGCGCACGATCGGGTGAGCGAGCCGCGACGCTGACGATGGCAGCTGTGGCCACGGCGACGATCGGCGTGCTCCACGGCAACTACGTGCTCTACCCCGCACTGGTCGCCGGTGGCGGTGCAGTGCTGCTGCTGCTCGGCAACCGCGAGCGGGTCGGCGCGGCGCTGCTCGCGACCGCAGTCGTGGTGACGAGCGGCGCACTCGCGCTCGCCGCGCAGCTGCCGTGGATCCGCAACGACGACAACTTCCTGCGCGGTGCAGCCGCGCCAGCCGGGGAGCCGACCGCGTTCATCCGGCACCGGGACGTGTTCGTCGGGAGCTCGTCGTCGTTCCATGTCGAGCTCGGATCACTCGCGACGCAGCCATGGCTCGTGGTGGGTGCACTGGCCCTGCCGGTGCTCGTGTGGCTCGGTCGTCGGTTCCCCGGGCCGTGGGTGGTGGCGGGTGGCGCGGTGGCGATGGTCGTGTTCGCGCGCACGCCGCAACTCGTGGATCTCCTCGATCGCGCAGGCTCGATCACGCCGGTGACCCGGCTCGATCGCATCTACCCCGCAGCAGTGGGCGTGGTGGCGACGATGCTCGGGATCGGCTGGCTGCTCGCCGCCGCGTTCGGACGAGGGCGGCGAACCGGCATTGCGCTCACCGGCACGACGATGATCGCGATAGCCGGACTGACATGGTGGGTCGACTCGATCCGTGACACGCGCCGGATCGTGGTGACGCCCTTCGTGGAGGCGCGCTGGGTGGGCGGGCTCGACCCGTCCGGGCTTCCGCGCGTAGCGGTGTACGTCGCGACGATCGCGACGATCGTGGTGGCGATCGTGATCCGCGCGCGAGTGCGCTCGCGTGCACTGCAACCCGCCGCGCTGGAGACGAGTGGCTCACCCCGGCATTCACTCGCCGTCGCCGCAGCGATCGCGGTGGTGGTCGGTCTCGCACCTGCATCCGTCGACCGAGCGCATGCGACGTGGACGCCGCAGGCATACGACCGCGGCGCGCGACGCGACGCCGACTTCGTTCGAATCGAGGTGTACCCGGCACCGGTGCGCCGCGTGGTCGAGCGGTTCCGGCCGGGCAGCACCGTGCTCGCGTCGTTCGACGAGACGCGAAAGATCGCGGCGCTCGCACCGGTGCAGTCGGTCGAGGAGAGCGAGCTGCGCGAGCTCGAGCGAGCTGCGCCTGCAACGTCGGGCGAGTTCGTCGCGTGGGCCGGCTGGGGCGGCGGGTCCGACGACATACGCATTCCGCGCGACATCGACTACGTGGTGGTGCCGGCGGGTGACGCGTCGTTCGAGGGCGTCATCGACTACGCCACGGAGTGTGGCTGGCTCGATCGCTCACGCGGGGGGCTGCGGATCTTCGAGCGCCGCGGGGACCGGTGTGCCCCGGCGCAGGTCGACGAGCCGCAGCCGTAGCACGAGCCCGAGCCAGGCAACCCCGGCGAGCGCGGCGAGCACCGTGCGCACGATGTCGTCGCTCGCCACGAGCGGCACCACGGCGAACGCCGATGCAAGGGCCACGCCACGGACGGTCCGAGCGCGCTCGAGCAACGCGTGGTGACGAGCGCGGACGACGAGCGCGAGCACGACCATCGCGAGCAGCGACGACACGCAGGCGGCCCATGCGACTGCCGCCGCCTGTCCACTCGTAGCGCGATCCGCCACGAGCCAGGCCGACGCAGCCACGAGCGCCGCACCCCCGCCTGCCACGGCCAGCGATTCGCGCAGGCGCCCGACGGCCACGTCGACCGCGACGAGGTTGGCAAGCACGGTGACCGCGCCGGTGGCAAGCGCCAGCGGGAGCGCGACCAGTTCCGCGACCTGGTAGTCGCGCCCGAACACGACCCGCGCAGCAGCATCGCCTGCGGTGGCGAGCAGCAGCGTGGGACCCGCGAGCAGCACGATCGTGTCGGTCATCGTTCGCCGGATCGCGCCTGCACGGGCCGCGGCGCCGCGCGCAGCGGCGAGCGCGGGAACCATCGCGACGCTCGCGGCCTGCAGCAGGAAGAACGGAACGTGCGCGACCGTGCCGTATGCGACGTAGACGCCGAGCTGCGGGCTTCCCTCGCCCACGACCGACGAGAGTGCGAACACGTCCACCACGAAGTACGCGGTGACCGCAACCGACACGAGCGATACGGGAACGACGTGCCGCCACATGCGACGACGAACGTCGGCGATCGCCGTTGCGTCGGCGGGTCGCCGCATCACGATCGACGCTGCCGACAGCAGCGGCGCCAGCACGTAGCCGACCACCGCGCCATCGAGGCCGTAGGCGATCGCGCCCCCCACGACGAGCGCGACGCGCGCAAGCGCATAGGCGACCTGCGCAAGCGCCTGCCGGGAGTAGTCGCGGATCCCGGTAGGCCAGGCCAGCAGCACGGCGTTGACGCCGAACGTGAACGCGCCCAGCGCGCCGATCGCGAACTGCTCCGCGTGCCCGGTCGAGTTGAACAGGACCGCGGCGAGCGGGGATGCTGCGATGCCGATCACCGCGAGTCCGATCGCGAGCCGGATGCCAAGGCTGCGCCCGGCACGCCATGCGGTGACCGGCTCGACGCGGCCCGCTGCCATCTCGCGAGCGGTGCTGGTGGCGAGCCCCTTCACGAGCAGCGCGGTGAGGATGGTGATCCATGCCATCACCACGCCGAAGGTGCCGAAGTCGGCGGGTTCGAGCACGCGTGCGGTGATCGTCGTCACCACGTACGCGGTCAGGACGTATGCGGCATTCGCCAGCGCGAGCTGCAGCATGCCGCGGCCGTAGCCGCTGGTGGTGTCGTGGTGTTCCCGATCGACCATCGGCGTGCAGCCTATGCCGCGACGCGGTCGCCTCGATGCATCAGTCGTCGGCAGCAGTGTCTGCGAGCGTGTGCGACTCGCCGAGCGCATGCGAGAGCACGACGACCGATGCAAGGGCGTGAACGATCAGGTACGGGGTCGCGACGCCCCAGCGCACCGCACCGAGTCCTTCCAGGAACATGCCGACGATGACCAGCACGAGCATGCCGGACGTCGCGATGATTGCCCGCTCGTGTGCGACGAGCAGCCGGCGCTGGTGACCACGAGCCGCAACCGGACACACGCTCTCGTCCCAATCCTGGCGCCACCGTTGAATGCCGATTCCGAGCATGAGCCCGAACCACACGATCATCGATCCGGTGAACACGATCGAGACGTCGTCGAGTGCAGGGAGGACCGTCTTCGACAACGGGAGCCAGAGCAGGTCGATCGCGAGCACCGCGAGCATGAAGGCGGCGACGACGACCGTCGGTGCGAGCGTGTCCACGTCGAAGTACGCGATCACGAGGCTGAACACCGCCCCGATCAGCGTCGCGACGAACAGGTGGATGCCAAGTCCGGCGAGCACCGGGCCCGCGTCGAAGCCCGTTGGCGGCTCGGCCGCAGACGAGCCGAACAGCAGCGTGGAGATGCTCTTCGGGAACGTCCACGCGTCGACGTCGTCCATGAACAGCGGCGCGACGAACATGGGCAGGATCGTCGCGACCAGACCGGCGACGAAGCCGACGTCGCCGCCGCTCGTGAACACGCCGTGACCGTCGATCTCGTTCGATGCGATGTTCTTCATGCGTCGAACATATCGAACCGGCGAATCCCCGGTCACAGCAGTTCGCTGAGCGCACCGATCACGTGGCGCGTCGCCTGTGCGGCATCCAGGTCGTGGTCCCACGCCGCCTCGCGGACCGCCTGTTCGATCGCGGCCGGGTCCAGGGGCCTGCCGAGCGACTGCTGGATCACCGCCCGCACGTGCCGGGCGACGTCGATCGCGGCCTCGGGCGACAGGCGAGCCTCGGCGACGAGGTGCTCGTCGAGCGGCGTGCCGTCGGGCATCGTGGGCGGATCGGGAACGAGCGCGAGCAGCGGCTCGTGGTCCTGCAGGAACGAGTCGCCGAGCGTGCCGGTGAGTCGCGTCTGCCGACGAAACTCGGTCGCGGCGTCGCGACGCGGCGCTCGCGCAGGACAGAGGTCGAATCCCCAGGTGCGCGGCGATTCCGCGATGTCGTATACCAGCCCGCGGCGCTGCTCGACCAGGCGCTGCATCACGGTCGTGTCGACCCCGAGCTCGCGAGCCCAGTCGGCGAGCGCCGCATCGGACTGCTCGGGGTCGATGAAGCTCACACCGACGCGGTGGTCGGCGCGAGCAGCTTCGCGAAGCGTTCCTCGTCGTCGAACGGCCCCACGACCGCCAGGTTGAGCTGTTCGCGATCGAAGATACGGGCGGCGATCCGCTTCACGTCGTCCATCGTGATCGCGTCGATCGCCGCGAGCGCCTGTGCCGGCTCCCAGTAGCCGTCCTCGACGGCCTCGCGCCGAGCACCGAACATGATCAGCCCGCGGGTGTCCTCCACGCCGAGCACGAACTTGCCCTTGAGGTAGTTCTTGGCCTTGTTGAACTCGGCCTCGTCGGGGCCGTCCTCCACGAGCTTCCACAGCTCGTCGAGGATCGTGGTGATCGCCTCGTCGATGCGCTTCACGTCGACGCCGGCCGCCACCACGAGCGATCCTGCATCGGTGTACGCGTCGTGGTGCGAGTAGACGTAGTAGCAGAGCCCGCGCCGCTCGCGTACCTCGGTGAACAGGCGGCTCGACATGCCGCCACCGAGGATCGCGTTGAGCACCCCGAGCGCGTACCGGTCGTCGTCCATCAGCCCGGGTGCGCGAACGCCGAGCAGCAGGTGCGCCTGCTCGCTGTCCTTGTGATGGAGCTTCACCTGCGGACCATCCTGCGACCACTCCGCGTCGAGCCGCGTGCCCTCGTTCGCGCCCGGGAGCGCGAGGAACTTCTCCGCTGCGGCGGCCTTGGCGCTCTCGGAGACGTTGCCCGCGAGCCCGACGACGGTGCGGTTCGCGGTGTACCAGCGATCGGTGAACGATTTGAACAGGTCGCGATCGGCGCCCTTGATCACGTCCTCCGTTCCGATGATGTCCCACCCGAGCGGCGTGTCGCCGAACAGCAGCTCGTCGTAGACGTTGCCCACGTACCGCTGCGGCAGGTCGCGGTACATCGCCATCTCCTCGAGGATGACGCCCTTCTCGCGCTCGATCTCGTCGGCGTCGAACTTCGAGTGCAGGAGCATGTCGGCGAGCACGTCGACCGCGAGGTCGAGGTGCTCGGAGGCGCACTTCACGTAGTAGCCGGTGTACTCCTTGCCGGTGAAGGCGTTGAAGTCGCCGCCGATCCCGTCGATCTCGACGCTGATGTCGCGCGCGGTGGGCCGGCGCTCGGTGCCCTTGAAGAACATGTGTTCGGCGAAGTGCGCGATGCCGCTCTGGTGCGCCTGCTCGAAGCGTGATCCCACGCCGAACATCACGAGTGCGGTGGCGCTGGGCGAGTCCTCGCGCGGGGCCGTGAGCAGCCTGACCCCGTTGGCGATCGTCTCGAACTCGAACATGCAGGGCCTCCTGGGACTCGGGTAGCGCGACGCGGGCGGTAGCATCGCTCGGACACGTCGCGCTTTCGGTACTGCATACCACTCCCGCGCCGCGCTCGAACGTCGAACCTGCATGCAGCTGCTGCTCGCCATACTCGCGGTCCTCGTTTCCGGCATCCTCGTGGTGCTGGTTCCGGGTTCGTGCATGGTCGCGATCTGGCGGCTCGACCGCATCGTGCCGCCACCGCTGATCCCGGCGACCGCGCTGGCGCTGGGTCTCGTGCCGCTGACCGCGGCGATGTCGGCGGCGCTGCTGCTGCACCTGCCGATCGCGTGGGTCGCCGGGGCGCTTGCCCTGTTCGTCGCGCTTGGCTGGGCACGGGTCGTTGGGCGCGAGGCGCGCGAGCGGCGTCGGGCATCGACCGTTCGCTCCGGCCCTCGCGCGGGCGCGCGCGAGTGGATTGCACCGCTTCGCAGCCTCGTCGGAGGCGAGTGGCTTCGCGCAACACCCCGGTCCGTGCTGCTGGTCGCCGCAGCGGGCGGCGTGCTTGCGCTCTACGTCGGCTTCTACGCGTGGAACGACTCGCTCTACCACATCGGCCAGGCCCAGAAGCTGCTCGCGCTGGACCATCCGACGTTCTCGAACACGCTGCAGTTTCCCGATGGGAGCGCGCACCCGGGCTACCTGCTGCCGGCCTGGCAGGAGGTGATCGCGCTCGTGTCGTTCGTGTCGCAGCAGGATCCCGTCACCGCTGCGTGGATCCTTCCCGCGCTGACGTTTCCGGTGAGCGTGCTCGCGTTCGGCGGGCTCGGCTGGACCGTGTTTCGCTCGCCCGCGGCCGCGCCGGTGACTGCCGCCGCGCTGCTGCTCGCGGCGGTGGCGACGCTGCCGTACTCCGATGCGATCACCAATGCGATGCAGCCGGGCGTGCTCGCGCTCGGGGTGCTCGCGCCACTCGCCGTCGCGATGCTGCTCACCGCGCTCTGGCAGCCACCCCGTGATCGCGACGTTGATGCAGCGTCGCCACGCACCACGACCCGCGCGGCGACGCTGGTCGCGATGGTCGCCACCGCGGGGGTGGGCATGCTCAACGTGGGCTACCTGTGGGTGCTCGGGATGGGCATCGCGGCCTACTACGTGGTCTGGGCGCTGCGAGGTCCGTGGCCCCGCGACGTGGTCCGACGTCACCTGATCACGGGACTGTCGATCGCCGCGGTCGCCGGCGTGGTGCTCGCCCTGCTGTATCCGGGACTGTCGAACCTCGAGGGGCTCGGCCGATCCGCGGAGGCCGAGCTCACGGCCACCGACAACACGCAGTACCAGGGCGAGAACGGCGCCGACCTCGACCAGCTCCTGCGCGGCGATCCCGCCGGCGCATTCCACCTGCGTGGCGACTACCTGATCCAGTCCGGTGGACTCGGCCTGCTGGGCCTGATCGGGCTGCTCGTGCCGGTGCTGATGCCGCGCTGGCCCGGCGGGTGGTACCTGTCCGGAGCGGGGTTGTTCGTGCTCGGGATCTCGTTGTCGGACACGATCTTCCCGAAGTTCGTGAACGTCGTGACGCTCGACCAGGCCCGCCGCATCGAACGCGTGCTGCCGCTCGAGCTGGGGCTCGCCGCGCTCGTGCTCGCGCTCGTCGTCGGAGCTCGGCTGCTGTGGAGTCGCGGCGGCGCGCTGCGCGCGGCTGCAGCAGGACTGCTCGCGGCGG
The DNA here is from genome assembly GCA_020438525.1 of Thermoleophilia bacterium. The sequence goes on from JAGQUL010000185.1 coordinate 15,479, forward strand.
GCACCGCGGCGATCGCGGTCGTGACGAACGAGATCCCGCGGCTCGCAGGGTACGCCGGTGCCCGCATCGTGCATCCGCGCGTGCTGCTCATGGTGCTGCTCGCCCTGGCGCTGTACGTGGTCGTGCTCGGTGCCGGACTCGTCGTTCGACTTGCACGCCGCGGCCGCACCGCTCCCTCGCAGGCGGCGTGGCCGACGAGCCTGCTCGACCCGCCGATCGCGACCGCCGCGCTGATCGTGCTGCTGGTCGGCTCGATCCCGGTGCTCGGCGAGCTCGGCTCGGTGGCCCGGTCCGAGCGGCTCGACCAGGTACCGATCGAGATGCGCGGTGCCGAGCTGCGATTGTTCAGCGACAACGTCGCGGCTGCGCTGCGCAGGCTTCCGGTCGGCTCGACCGTGCTTGCGGACCCACGCAGCCGCAACCCGTACACCGCCATGGCGATCGCGCCGGTGTACGTCGTCTCCTCCGTGCCGCGACACACCGCGCTCACTCCGAAGAACCGGGTCACGGAGCGCTTCGACCTGGCCGTGTCGTTCTTCACGGACGACATGGACGTCGAGGAGCGGACGCGGTTCCTGGTCGACAACCACGTGGACGCGGTGCTGGTGCACCCCTCTGCGGCCGGAACGATGCAGGATCAGCTCGCGGACCTGCCTGGTGTTCGGGTCGTGGCCCAGGGCAAGAACCAGCGCCTTTACGTGATCGATCGCGACGCACTCTCAGCCGCAACGCGCTAGCGGCGAACGCAGGAGCGCGGACGCGCCAGTTCACGTGGGCGGCGGGGTCTGTACGTTTCGCGCACGTGTTGCGAGGGGGACAACACCTGTGCGGCGCCCTTCGAGGACCGCCCCTGCGCGTACGACCCCCGGACCGCGCACCGACTGGAGACCGCATGAGCGACGCGAAGAGCCAGAACATCCTGATCGTCGAGGACGAGGAGTCGATCTCCTCGTTCGTGAAGATGTACCTCGAGCGCGAGGGCTTCAACGTGACCGTCGCGCCCACGGGCGAGCAGGCGCTCGCGGCACTCGAGGACAAGGTCGACCTGGTCACGCTCGACCTGATGCTGCCCGACATGGACGGGCTCGACATCTGCCGCAAGGTGCGCACGACGAGCAACGTGCCGATCATCATGCTCACCGCGCGCGACGAGGACATCGACAAGATCGTCGGGCTCGAGGTCGGCGCCGACGACTACCTCACCAAGCCGTTCAACGCGCGCGAGCTCGTTGCGCGGATCAAGTCGATCCTGCGACGATCGACGGCGCCGGTGAGCACCTCTCGGAAGCTGCAGTGCGGCGAGATCCACATCGACGCGGCACGGCGCGAGTGCACCGTCGGCGGCGAGCAGGTGATGCTCGCACCGAAGGAGTTCGACCTGCTCTGGGAGCTGATGGAGCGCGATGGCGAGGTGCTCAATCGCGAGCAGCTGCTCGAGAAGGTCTGGGGCTACACGTACGCAGGCGACACCCGCACGGTCGACGTGCACGTGCGTCAGCTGCGCAAGAAGCTGGGCGACGACTGCCCGATCGTGACCGTCTGGGGATCCGGCTACAAGGTCGGAACCGAGGTGCACGCGGCGTGACCCTGCGGGGGCCCCGACCGTGATCGGATCACTTCGCTCACGCCTCGCGGCGCTTGCCGCGGTGCTCGTCGTTGCCGGCGCGGTGATCGGCGGCGCGGTGACGTGGGTGCTCGCGACCTGGGGCGACGAGATCAGCAGCCAGGCAGTCGCGTCGGTCGTCGTCGCCGCGGTGACGGTAGCCGTGCTGCTCGTGCTCGCCGGAGTCGCGCTCGTCGCCAAGGCACTGGCCCCGCTGAGCGGCCTCGTGCGCGCGAGCCGCGAGGTGACGCAGGGTCGCCACCCCGACGAGGCGTTCGCCGGGCTTCGGCTGGAAGGCGAGCTGCTCGGGCTGGCCGACGACGTGCGCGCGCTCTCGCTGCGCCTGCGCGAGATCGATGCGACGGATCGTCGGTTCCTGATGAGCATCTCGCACGAGCTGCGCACGCCGCTGACTGCGATCACCGGGCACGCCCAGGCGATCGAGGACTTCGCGGATGACGAGGAGATGCGAACGCAGTCGCTCGGGGTGATCCGTCGCGAGGCGGAGCGGCTCGAGCGACTGATCGAGGACATCGTCGACCTCGCTCGCCTGCGCTCGAACAAGTTCAAGACCGTGACGGAACCGGTGCGTCTCGACGAGCTCGGCGAGCACCTGCTCGCGATCTTCGAGGGCGGCGGCACCGCAGGCAACGGCGCAGCGATCCAGGTCGTCGGCCGCTTCGAGGACCTGGAGTTCCACTCCGACGGCCAACGCATCCTGCAGATCCTTCGCAATCTCGTGGGGAATGGCCTGCGCTACGCCACGACCGAGGTGCGCGTGGACGGCGAACGCGAGGCTGGGCACGTGCGGCTTTCGGTCGTGAACGACGGCGAGCCCATCTCGCAGTCGCAGCAGGAACGAATCTTCGAGCCGTTCGTGGGCACCAAGCGCGAGGGCGGCATGGGCCTCGGGCTCGCGATCGGCCGCGAGCTGGCCTGGGCGCTCGGAGGCAACCTGCGCTGCGTGGATCGCAGCGACGGCGCGGAGTTCGAGCTCACGTTGCCGCTCGAACCACCCGGCACCGGGCGGTAGTTCGCAGCATTTCGATTGCGGCCGCAGAATGGCCGCAACGGTGCCGAGCCATGAGCGATTCCTGAATCGGGGCTGGCCAAGGTGGCCGGCCCGTCGTACGGTCGACCGGAACGACCGTTGTTGCACGCTCGATACACTCATGTGCGCCTTTCGTCACATTTCGACGCTTCACGCATCGAAATAGCGTCAGATCGCCTCCCTTACACCTGAAATCCCACGGGGGACCTTCGTGTTCTTTGCTCCGTCTACGCCGCGCCGATCCCGCACCCGTCAGCGCGCACTGCGCTCGCTGCAGGTGCTGCTCGTGATCGCGTTTGCGCTCTTCATCTCGGTCGCCAATGCGGTTGCCGAGGAGGATCCCGCGGCACCGGGGACGGACCCCGCAGCAGCCGCCGGACCGGTCGACAACACGCCGCCGGCCGAGCAGCCAGCACCCGAGCAGCAGCCGGCCGACGAGGCACCGGCTCCGGCTCCTGCGCCTGCTCCGGCGC
>JAGQUL010000186.1 GCA_020438525.1 Thermoleophilia bacterium
AACGGCGGAGGTCGAACATGGACGACAAGCTGGGCGGTACGTTCGACGGGATCGCGCGGATCCACGTCACGAGCGATGCGGCAGGCATCCAGGTGCGCACGGCGCCGGACGGTGCCGCGGTCGAGGTCGAGCTGCTCGATCGTCGCGGGCTGCCGCTCGCCGACGAGCACCTCGAGCTGATGCAGCAGGGCGACCTGCTCGACGTGAACGTCCGCACGGTGCGCGACGGTCGCTGGCGGCGCGGCCGCGTGCTCGACGCGCGGCTGCGGATCACCGCCCCGACGGGCGTGTCGCTCGACCTGCACAGCGACGCCGGAAGCGTGAAGGTCGACGGGCGCGATGCAACCGTGAAGGTCGCGGCCGCCGCAGGTGCGGTGCTGCTGGACCGCATCAACGGCGCGGTGGACGTCACGACCAACGCGGGCGCGATCAAGGTGCTCGACTCGCACGGAGACGCCAAGCTCCGCTCCGACGCAGGTGCGATCCGGATCGAGCGCCAGCACGCGGGCACGGTCGACGTGAAGACGAGCGCCGGGGCGATCGATGCGAGCGAGCTGCACGTCGACCACATGCAGGCGTCGACCGAGGTCGGGGTGGCCCGGCTCCGCTTCGAGCGTGCGCCGACGAGCGTCGATGCGCGCTGCACGGTCGGTGCGGTGGAGGTGGCGTTGCCGCGCGATCGCTACCGGATCGACAGCGACACGGGCCTGTTCGGCCGCGCCGTGGTGGAAGGGCTCGAGACCGATCCCGACGCGACGCGGACGGTCCACGTGGCTGCCACCGGCATGGGTGCGGTCAAGGTCGTCGCTGCGGCGGCTCCCGTCCCTTCCTGAGCGTCGTCGGGGCCGTCATGGCTGCGCCACCACCGTCCAGTCGATCGACTGCGAGTAGCTGCCGGCGGCCTGCGTTCCGGGCGTGGTGATCCGGTACTCGACGTCCACGACCGTGTTGCCGGGGGCCACGAGGTCGCGGAACGTGCTCCACGACGACGTGAGTGCGGTCCAGCTGCCGCCGGATGCGTCGTGGATCTCCGTGCTGGCGAGCGGGATGGGGTTGCTGCCGTCGGTCATCTGGGTCGCGCGGCTCGAGACCTGCACGGTGGTGTCGGACGTGATGTCGAGCCGGAATGCCGGTCCGGCGGTGGTCTGGCCCGAGCCCGCCGGGCCGATCGAGACGGTCCCGCCCGCTAGGTGCGTGCCGAGCGACATGTCGAATGGTGCGGTGGTGTCGCGTGCCGCATCGGTGTAGCCGAGCGACGAGAACGACACCGAGATCGAGGCGGCACCGATCGTGAGCGCACCGGTCTTCGTGTCGGCGCTCGAGTTGCTGTTGGTCACGGTCACGTCGCGCGCGCCGGTCGTGGCCGAGCCCGCGACGGTGATCGTGATGTCGATCCGTCCGGAGTTCACGAAGCTCGTGTTCGTGATCGAGACGCCCGCGCCGGAGATCGATACCGTCGCGCCGCTCCTGAAGCCGGCGCCGGTCACCTGGACCACCTGGCCGTTGATGCCGACCGGTACCGTCGACGGCGAGGCGGCAGCGACTGCCACGACCTCGACGGACCACGCTGCGCTCCACGATCCGGTGTTGCCGGCTGCATCCACGGCCCGGGCTCTCCACCACTTCGTGCCGGTGGTGAGCAGCGTCGGAGTCCAGCTGCCGTCGGCCCCGGAGGCGATGCCCGCGGCACTGGATCCTGATTCGAGCACCGTGCCGCATCCAGAGGTGGTGCAGACCTGGAACTGGAGCTGGCCCGTCGAGAGCGGCGTGCCCGAGTCATTGTAGGTCGCGGTGAGCGTCGGGTTCGCGTTCTGCGCGGAGCCGTTCGCTGGGGACACGAGGGTCGGGGCGGCCGGCGCCGTGGTGTCGATCGAGAACGAGGTCTCCGTCGACCAGCCCGACCAGGTCCCGCCGTCGTCGCGGTAGCGAACCCGGAACCAGTACATGCCGGTTGCGAGCGCCGGAGTCGTGATCGACGTGAGCGCGATCGTCTCGTTCTGCGAGTCGTAGGCTGGTGCAGCGTACGAGCCCGCGTCGGTGCGAACCTGCCACTGGCTCGCGGCGTGCGTGTTCACCACGTCGACGTCGTTGAACGCGGACGCGGTGAGCGTGGGCGTGGTGTCGGTGCTCGTCGACCCGTTCGCGGGCGCGATGTTCGTCGGCGTGTCGGGTGGAGTCGACGGAACGCCTGAAACGACGGATCCGGTGTTGATCTGCGTCACCTTGCGGTTGCGCGGATACGACTGTGTGGCGTACACCACTCCCGCGGCGGTCGATGCCTCCTGCGCAGTGTTCGTGATGCTCGGGATGCGCAGCTTCACCGCGTGCTTGAGGAAGGTCGAGTCCTGTGGGCGGAACGTCAGCACGTCCTGTGAGTACGGCAGCCCTGTGCCGCCGCCGATCATCACGAGCGCGTCGCCGTCGTTGATGATCGAGATCTCGCTGCGGATCATCGGCAGCTTTGTGGGCAGCGTCTCGACGAGCCCGGACTGCGGGCAGTAGCGCACGATGTCGTCGAGGTTGACGCCGCCGGTCGTGCGCCCGCCGAACACGTAGATGCATCCATCAAGCGACCAGTACGCACCGCCCGAGAGGAAGAGCGGCTTCGGCAGGTGTGCCCCGGTATCGACCATCGTCTCCGTAGCCGGATTGAACGCATAGATCGTGTTGGTCGGGTTGGTCGAGTTGTCCTTGCCGCCGAGGTAGTAGATGCGTCCCGTGTTCGGTGCGTAGACGACGAACCCCTCGGAGCGTTCCCCGGGCATCAGGTTGCCCAGGTCCGTGAGGTTCTCGGTGGCCGGGTCGTAGCGCATCACGTTCCGCAGGTACGTCGTCGCGTTGTCACCGCCGAAGATCCAGACCTTGTCGTACCCGGGAACGTACATCGCGCGGTTGCGATAGATCTGGTCCGGCAGGGTCGCCGCGATCTGGCGGGTCGAGCCGGTGGCGGAATCGAACTCCCAGATCTCGTCCGTCACCGTGCACTGTGAGCAGCCGCCGAACGTCCACACCTTCGTTCCGTCGGATGCCAGCGCGCCGCCGTAGTAGCCCTTGCCGATCGTCGAATCGACGACGTCGTAGGTCGTCTCCCGCTCGTCGCCGAGCGCGTTGAACGTGATCAGGTGGTAGTAGTAGCGCGTGCCGTTGGTCAGGCCGGTGTCGGTCCATGTCGTCTCGGCAGCGCCGGCCGTGTGGACGAGCGATCCGAGCACGCCGTCGGTCGTGGAGCGGTAGATCTTCGTTCCGGAAAGATTCGCGTCGGGCGGGTTCGTCCACGACAGGATCATCTGCCCGACTCCGGGGCTGATCGTGACGTTCGTGAGCGGTCCGACCATCGTGTTCGTCGGTACGTATCGTTTGACGTAGACCTGCTCCGCAGTCCCGTCGGGCTCGTTCCACGAGACCCAGGGCGTGGAGCCGACCATGGTGAGGCCGCGCAGACACTCCGTGTTGCATGCATCCGCGGCGCGATCGATGTTCAGGCCGCTGCTGAGCTCGGTCCATCTGGAGCTGCTGTACCGGTACAGGGTGGTCTCGCTGCCAGAGGAGTTGTTGAACTCGTACATCGCCACGTACACCTTGCCGGTGCCGTCGACCGCGACCCGGGGGTGCCCGGCGTCGTTCATGTTGAGCTGCGTCTGTGAGAGGCCGCCCTGGAGCGTCGTCCACGTCGTGCCGTTCCAGCGGCGCACGATGATGTACGCGGTGCCGGAGAAGACCTCGTTCCACGTCACGACCACGTTGGTGCCGTCGCTCGCGATGTCGGGGTCGTACATGTTGATCCCCGCATAGTGCGGGATGTAGGTGCCGCCGACCGTGGTCCACGCAGCGCCGGTCCACTTGCGGACCTGAGGTTGCCAGAGCGAGTTCGTTCCGTCCCAGACCTGCATGACCAGGTATGGGGTTCCGTCCGATGCGACCGTGATCCGTGGATCCACGCCGAAGCCGGCACCGAGGATGTCGCCGCCCATGTTGACCCAGGAGCTGCCGTTCCAGTACTTGGCGCGGATGTCCCACGTGTTCTCGAGCCAGGTGACGTACGGCGTCGTGCCGAAGAATGCGATGTCCGGATCCGACGCGGTCGCCGCGCCGCTCGCGTTGAGCGATCCGCCTCGCAGGGTCCACGCCGCACCGGTCCACTGGCGGACATACAGGTTCGGCGTCGCGCCGGTGGTGTACGCGACCCAGGGGTTGGTGCCGTCGGAGCCGATCGCGGGTCGCGTGTTCGCCTCGCCTGCGGCGACCGAGGCTCCGACCGACGACCACGCCGCGCCGGTCCATTTCTTGACGTAGACGGTGCTGTTCTCACGCCACGCGACGTGCGGCGTGCCGCCCACGTTCGTGATGTCGGACGGGCCGGCATCGACCGCGGCAGACACGTTGAGCGACGTGCCGCCCATCAGCTCGAACGGCGGACGTGCATCGGCGCGGGGGACGACCGTCAGCATGCACAGCAGCAGCGCCGCGAGCATGCCCAGGCGCGCGCTCGCACGCGTGCACGCG
>JAGQUL010000187.1 GCA_020438525.1 Thermoleophilia bacterium
CGGCGCAGTGCACCGACGAGCGCGTCAACCAGGTCACCCCCGCACTGTTCGAGGCCTACCCCACGCCGGCCTCGATGGCGAGTGCGCCGCTCGACGACCTCGAGCGGCTCGTGCAGCCCACGGGCTTCTTCCGCCAGAAGGCGAGGAACATCCTCGCGGCCGCGCAGCGGATCGTGGACGCGTACGAAGGCGAGGTCCCCGACACGGTCGCGGAGCTGACCACGCTCCCGGGGGCCGCCCGCAAGACCGCCAACGTGGTCGTGTCGGCATGCTTTCCCGAGAACGCCGAGGGCATCGCGGTCGACACGCACGTGCAGCGGATCGCCCGGCGGCTCGGGTGGACGCGTTCGTGGGAGCCGCCGAAGGTCGAGCAGGATCTGCTCAGGCTGGTCGACCGGTCGGAGTGGAACCACCTGACGCACCTGCTGATCGACCATGGACGCGCGGTCTGTCGCGCGCCACGACCGCTGTGCGACGAGTGTCCGGAATCGATCGCCGGCGAGTGTCCGTCACGAGATCGGCTTCCGCGACCGGCGCGACGCGGCCGCTGATCCGGACGGTCAGGGAAGCTCGGCCGGCTCCGGTTCGGTGCCGTCGGCCGACACCGACCACGACCACGCTCGCGACGGGTCGTCGAGCGCGACGAGGGTGACGACGACGCCTGCTGCACCGGTTGCGGTCGCCACGTGGGCGTAGCGGCCGAGCTGCTCGCCGTGGCGGTCGAGTGCCTGGGCTGCGGTGTCGGGAAGCGTCGACTTCCAGTCGACGATCCACCAGCGACCGTCCTCGAACACCGCGAGGGCGTCGATCCGGCCGGCGTCGACGTCGGCGACGCTCGCCGCGACGTCGTGACCCGGAACGGCGCGGGATCCGACTCGTCCGCCGACGCGCGCGACGTAGGGAACCTCGGAGCGTGCGCCGAGCTCCACGAGCCGCGTGAACGGGGCCGATTCCACGACCGGAGCGAGGCGCTCGCGCATGGTGTCGGTGAGCCACGGTCCATGCTCGGGATCGAGCAGCTGGTCGCGTGGCGTGCCGGTGCGTGCCGCGTCGAGCAGTCGTGCGACTGCGTCGTGGAGTCGGGTGCCCTCGAGCTGTCGCCACTCGGCGGTTCGACCGCCGAGCACCGAGTCGCGCAGCATCGAGCGCAGCACCGCAGGATCCACTGCGTCCGTGGTGCGGGCAGCGACCGGTGTGCCGGTCCCCGGTCCGTGCTCGGCGAAGTCGACCCCGGCGGCAAGCCGTGCGGTATCACGACGGGAGTCGAGCACCGGACTCGGCTCGAGTCGTGGCGGGGCGGTGTCGACCTGGACCAGCCCGTCGAGCGCGCGGCTGGTGCGGTCGGCACCGCCGAGATCGTCGGGCAGCTCGAGCGCATCGCGCAGCCAGCCTAGCGCGCCGGCCATCGCCCGGGGCGATCCCGACCTGGTCGGCACGAAGTTCCAGCGACCGGTGACGTAGAGGTGGGTCCGTGCACGGGTCATCGCGACGTACCACAGGCGCAGGGACTCCTCGCGCTCGGCCGCGGTGTCGTCGTCCTTCAGCCGTTCCAGGGTCGGGGTCGCCACGCATCGCCCGTCGGGCTTCGGCAGGGCGACGTGCACGGTGCCCGATGCATCGACGCGCGGGGTGGGCACGCTGCCCGATCGTGCGATGTCGCGCGCAGCGGCCTCGATCACGAACACGTGCGGGAACTCGAGCCCCTTGGAGGCATGGATCGTCATCAGGCGGATCGCGCCGGCATGCTCGTCGGCGATGCTGGCCTCCCCCACGCGGGCGTCGTTGCGCTGTGACGCGACGAACTCGAGGAATCCGCTCACGTCGCGCACGCCGACCTGCGCGGCGCTCGCGGCGAGCTCCACGAGGCGTCGAAGGTTGGCGACGCGCACTGCGCCGTCGGGCTCGATCGACGCGCCGAGCTCGAGGCGCGGCATGCGGGCGATGCGCGCGACGAGCTGCACGAGGGTGCTTCGCTGGGCGTCGATCGTGAGCTCCGACACGAGGTCGGCGAGCATCCTCGCACCGTCGTGCTCGCTGGCGGATGCTGCGTCGAGCAACGGCACCTGTCGCTCGCGCGCGGCCTGGGCGAGCTCGCCGAGCTGGGTCCAGTCCAGGCGCGCGACGGGTCCGGCGAGCGCGGCGAGCGCAGCGTGGTCGTCGCGGCGGTTTCGCACGAGCGCGAGCAGCGCGAGCACGTCGCGAACGTCACGCTGGTCGTAGAAGCCGCTCGATGCGTCGCGCAGCACAGGCAGCCCCCACGCACGCAGCGCACGCTCGTAGTGGTCGACGCCCGTGCCACGTGCGTAGAGCAGCGCGATCGATCCGGGATCGGCGCCGTCCTGCACGAGCTGTGCGACGCGTTCTGCGACGCGTCGAGCCTCGCGCTCGCGGGGATCGAGGTGTCGGGTCGCTTCCGGCTCGTCGTCGGCTGGCTGCTCGGGCACGACGATCAGGTCGACGCTGGGTCCCGGGTGCGCACGTTGCTCGTCGGTGCCCGGAATCACCGGCTCGTAGCGATCGCCGAACAGCTCCTCGCTCGAGAAGATGCGGTTCACCACGTCGAGCACGGGCGCGACCGAGCGGAAGTTCTCGCGCATCGGCACGACGCGGTTGTGCTCGGTGTCGCTGCGGCGTGCGCGGAACACGTCGACGTCCGCGCCTCGGAAGCGGTAGATCGACTGCCACTCGTCGCCGACCATGAACAGGCGGTCGCCGCCGATCGCGTCGAGCAGCTCGTACTGGCGCGCGTTCGTGTCCTGGAACTCGTCGACGAGCAGCATCCCCCATCGGCCTCGCAGCTCGCTTCGAACGTCGGGGATCCTCGCCGCCTCCACCGCGAGCCGCTCGAGGTCGTCGAAGGAGATCCGACCGACCGTTCGCTTGCGCCGCTCGACCTGGGCGTGGAACGCGCGCCACAGCCGGTCGAAGGCGATCGTGCAGCGGCGAGCCGCATCGGTGTCGACGAGCGGCTCGCCCGTCTTCGCGTCGAGGATCGCCGACACGTCATCGGAATCGACCAGGTGCGCGGTGCCGTTGCCCTGCGCGGCGATCGAGTAGATGCTGCGGAGGGTCGCCTCGATCCGCTCGTCGCCCGTTCGTGCGCGCAGCCAGTGCACGTCGGGGTCGTCGCCGAGCTCGTCAAGGACGTGGCGCATCGACTCGCGCAGGATCCAGGCGTGCTGTGCCTCGTCGAGCTGTCCCACGTCGGGATCCACCCCGACTGCCGCGCCGTGCAGGCGCAGGATCGCGGCGCACAGGGAGTGGATCGTGCCGATCCGTGCCAGTTCGAGCTGGGCAAGCACGTCGTGTGCGTCGAGCTCGACGAGCCGATCGGCGATCCGGCCGCGCATCTCCTGCGCGGCCTTCTCGGTGAAGGTCACCGCGCAGACCTGTGCGGCGTCGATCTCGCCGTCGGCAAGCGCGGATGCGACGAGCTCGGTGAGCACGCTGGTCTTGCCGCTGCCGGCCGCTGCGGCCACGAGCGTGCGGGACCGGGATTCGATCGCCTCGCGCTGGGCAGGCGTCCAGGCCCTGCCGCTCGTCGGGGCAAGCTCGACGTGGATGTCGCCGGGGGTCGTGGTCATGGCGCATGCCCTTCGCCGATCCGACAGATCGACTGCAGCCGGCAGTAGGTCGGACAGTCGGCAGGATCGTCGAGTGGACGGACGATGCCCGCGCGCAGGTCACGCACCGTGTCGCGCACGAGCTCGAGTGCGGAATCGAGCAGCTCGTCGGTCGCGTCCGGGGAGAGCGTGCGCTTTCCCTTGGCGACGTAGCCGCGGTCGCGCAGCTCGTGCGTGATCGCCCCGCTCGGCGCGCCGGCTCCGGTCACTGCCCGGTAGAGCGCGCCGATCGGCTCCACCGGCGAACCCGGTTGCCGAAGCGCGAGCCAGTAGACGAGCAGCTGCAGGTGACGGTCGGCGATCAGCTTCGACGCCGGGCGATCGCTCGAGCCGTACTTGTAGTCGTGGAGCACGACCTCGCTGCCGTGGTGGTCGATCCGGTCGATCCGTCCGACGAGCTCGACGTCGTCGATGCGCAGCCCGGCGGCGACGGCGTCGGTCGCCTCGGTCCCGAACTCACGCTCGGTCTCGACCAGGTCCGGCACGGGCCAGTCACGTTCCGCGTCGACGAGCGTCACGACGTGTTCGACGATCCGGTCGATCCGGCTCGGGTGCAGCACGGCCGCCCCGTCGACCTCGTCGAGCACCGTGGGAACCAGCGCTCGGGCGAGCGTCCGCAGCTCGTCGATCGGCGGCAGCTCGCCGGTCCTGACCTGCGGCACGAGCGACTGCAGCAGGCGATGCGCGACGAGTCCGTCGACGATCCTGCTGCGGTCGTCGTCGGGGTCGGACGCGCGCAGACGGCGCTCGATGTACCACTTGGCGGAGCAGATCGAGTACTGCTCCAGCTCGGTCACGCTGATCGTGGGGCGCTCGACGATCGCCTGCGCAACCGTGCCGTGCAGCTGCTGCTCGCGAGGTCGGCGGCGCGCCCGGTGGAGCGTCTCGCGCAGCTCCTCGTCGATGCCCGCCAGGTCGATGCCGTCGCCGATCGCCCGTGCTGCCGCGATCGGGCGTTCGGCGGCGATCAGCACGCGTGCCGGTTCCACGACCACCTCGCCGAGCCGGCGGGTACGCAGGGGTGCGTCGGGCAGGAGCCGGCGAAGCTCCTGCCAGCCCGGTGACGGTGCCTGGTGACCGCCGTCGCTGCCGGCGGCCTGACGCACGACCCGGAGCGTCCGGCGGGCGCGGGTCACGGCAAGATGGAGCAGGTCACGGCCGGCAGCGGGCGCGTCGGATTCATGGTCGACCCGCGCGCGGAACGCAGCGAGGTGCATCCCTCGGAGCACCACTGCGTCCCATGCGATGCTGCGCAGGTCGTCCAGCGACGCGATCACGACGGTCCCCGAGTCGGAACGGTCGGGCGTTGCCAGCACGAGCGCGGCGAGCGCGTCGCGCAGGTCGCGCACGCCGATCCCTCGGTCGCCGCCGGCGGCGACGACGAGCCCTTCGAGCAGCGCCGCCACGCCGCGCAGCAGGTCGAGCTCGCCGAGGTCGGCGGGGTGCAGCGATGCCAGCA
>JAGQUL010000021.1 GCA_020438525.1 Thermoleophilia bacterium
CCCTCGCGTGTGAAGCGAGTGCTCTCCCGCTGAGCTATACGCCCTCGGTGGAGTGCGAATCGTACCAGAATCCCCGAGCCGCGAGCAGGTGGCCGCCTGCGCCGCCCGGCCTCGTCCGCGTCGGGCCAACCGGCCCTCCCGAACGTTTCGCGCTGCGCTGCGGGTTTCGTAGCGTCCGGCGACGGACGAGAGCCACTCCGGCAGTGCGCGACGGGCGCACGCGGGTGGACGCACATCGAAGGAGCTTCCTCGAATGATCACCGCTACGCCGACCCGCCCGGTCCCTGCCCCGATTCCCCCGGTCGATTCGAGCCTTCCCGGCTCGCCCGACTGGCAGCGACGCGGCGACGACGCGAAGCCGGCGGCGCCAGCGCCCGGTTCTCCCACCGCGTTCGCGGAGGATCCCTACGACCCCGACGTGATCCAGGGCCGCCTCGAGGCCGCACGCCGCGCCGAGATGACGGCGGACGAGCTGCCCAAGGATGTGATCGGGCGTGGCGCTCCGAGCTACTTCCGCACATACGACCAGCTCAAGTCGGCGATGTTCGACCTGCAGGCGAAGTACCCCGACCTCGTGCAGGTCAAGGACATCGGCGACAGCTGGGAGAAGACGCAGGGCCAGGCCGACCACGACATCCTCGCGCTCGTGCTGCGCGGCAAGAACGGCCCGGCAGAGCGCCCCACGACGATGCATGTCGGCGGCATCCACGCACGTGAGATCGCCAACCCCGAGCTGCTGATGACGTTCGCCACCCAGCTGCTCGAGGGCTATGGCCGCGACGCCGAGTCCACGATGCTGCTCGACCAGCGCGAGACCGTGCTGGTGCCGATGCTGAACCCCGACGGCCACGCGGTCGTGGAGAAGGGCTTCGCCGGCGAGAAGGGCGGCAACCTGATGCAGCGCAAGAGCACGTCGGGCGGCAACCCGTCGACGGGCGTCGACCTCAACCGCAACTACGAGTGGCACTGGGGCGGCCCGGGCGCGAGCTCGTACCCGCGCAGCGAGACCTACCGTGGCCCGGCTGCCGGCAGCGAGCCGGAGACGAAGGCGGTCCAGGAGTACCTGAAGGCCGAGAAGCCCGACCTGTTCATCGACTGGCACAGCTACTCGAAGCTGAACATGTTCCCGTGGGGCGACACCAAGGAGCACACGAAGGACCACGACGCCTACCAGGCGATCGCCGACAAGTTCACGACCTACAACGGCTACTCGCCGATGCAGTCGATCGGGCTCTACCCGACCACGGGCACGACCGACGACCATGCCTACGGCGCCGAGGGCGTGCCGGCGTTCGCGATCGAGACCGGCACCGCGTTCCACCAGTCGGACCAGCAGTTCGCGCAGACGCTGCGCGAGAACCTGCCGGTGCTCAGCTACGCCGTGAAGATCGCCGACGATCCGTTCCACCGGGTGTTCGGTCCCGACGCGCTCGACATGGTCGTCGATCCCTCGACGAAGCAGGTGAGCGCGAGCATCAGCGACGCGCACAACGGCAAGCAGGTGCTCGCCGGCGCCGAGCTCGTGCTCGACCCGACCGCCAAGCCCGGTACCGGCATGGCGCTGAACGCTGCCGACGGTGCGTTCGACGAGGTCGACGAGCAGGTCGTGGGCGACGCGACGAAGCTGCCCGGGCTGGGTGCCGATGCCGGCGACGGCACGCTCGTGTACGTGCGCGGCCGTGACGCCGACGGAAACTGGGGTCCGCTCGCCGCGCAGTGGCTGACCGGCCCGAAGCAGGCCTGATCGGAGCGACGACGAGCGCGCCGCGGAGTCAGCCGACGGCGTCCGGGAGTGGTTCCGGGAGCACGGGCGTGGCGGGGCGACCCGCTGCGGCCGCGGCGCGAAGCGCGCGCATCGGGTGCAGGTGACCGAACGCCCACATCGCGGCGAGCAGCGCGATCGTGGTGTTCACGGCGGTCACGCCGACCTGCATGCCGACGCTGAACGCGAGCGCGTGCGAGGTGGAGGCGACGCCCGCGAGCACGAACGCCGCGAGCGCCTGCTGCGTGCCGGCGCCGCCGGGTACCGGCACGAGCGTCGACATGCCGCCCACGACCACGACGAGCGCGGCGAGCTGCGGCGTGGCCGGGATCGAGAACGCCGCGAGCATGCAGAACGCCATGCCGATCCGGCAGCTCCAGGCGAGCAGCTGGATGCTCAGCACCGAGCGTGCCCAGTGCAGCGGCGAGCGCAGGATCGACAGCCCCTGGCGTGCGTGTGCGAACCCGCTGCGGATGCGTGACGCGTAGCGACGCGATGCGATCGCGAGCGCGACCAGCAGCACCGCGCCGACCGCTGCGATCAGCGGCAGCGACGACGATGCGCGGGCGAGCAGGTCGTGGGCGGACGGCAGCGGCACGGCGCCGGTCGCGCCGGCGATCGCGAGCAACGTGAGCCCGATCAGCGAGTCGACCACCACGAGCACCGTGCAGCTCGTGGTGATCGCCACGGCGTTGGAGTGCTGCAGCTGGCCGCGCACGAGCGCGATCTTCGCGGCGTCGCCGCCGCGCGCCGGCAGCCAGCCGTTGAGGCCGACGCCGATCGCGTAGGCGCGCCCGACACCAGTCACGGTCGGGGCGTCCTGCGGGAATGCGCTGGCGAGCACGTTGCGCCACGCGGTGGAGCGGCAGGCGAGGTTGCCCAGCTGGAATGCAAGCGCGAGCGCGATCCATGCCGGCTCGACGCTCGTGAACGCCTCGAGGATCGCCCGGACGTGTTCGACGAGCCAGCTCATGCGGCGCTCGCACCTGCGTCGATGCTTCCGGCCACGAGCGGTGCGATGCCGTGCGCGTCGTCGGTGATCAGGCCGTGGACGCCCCATGCCAGGAGCGTTCGCGCGCGTTCCGGCGTGTTGACGGGCCAGGTCATGACGAGCTCCGCTGCCTCGCCGAGCCGCGCGACGGTTGCCGGGTCGAGCAGGTCGGCGTGGATCGACACGCCGCCGAGGCGTCGCTCGCGTCGCTGCGCGAGCAGTCGACGCAGCCCGCGGCGCGATCCGACCGAGCACACGGTCCGCACCGCATCGAGGTCCTCGAACGGCTCGAGCAGCCGCCAGTCGCGTGCGCACACGGTGATCGGCATCTCGTCGCCGCGGGCTCGCAGCTCCTCCACGACGCGTCGTGCGAGGCGTCGGTTGCGACCCTTGAGATCGAGCATCAGCTCGATGCCGAGCGGTGCGACCGCGTCGAGCAGCTCGTGCAGCTGCAGGTGCCTGGTGAACGGGCTCGCGACGTGCCAGGTATCCCAGTAGAACGGCAGCGGGCCGACGGTCTTGAGGTGTCGCACCTCGATCCGGCCGCGCCACAGCCGCAGGTCACACTCGACCAGTCGCGGTCGAGCCCGGACCGCGTCGTGCAGACGGTCCAGGTCGTTGCCTGCGCGGTGCGCGACGAGGAAGCGGGGAGCGTGGGTCATTGCGGCCTCTGGGACGGTGCTCACCCATACCGTAGCGGCCTCGTCAATTACCGCTTGAATCGATCATCGAACAGGTTGGCGGGTGGGGTGCGCAACCCGAGCGCGTCCCGGCGGGCGCGTGCGTGACTGCTCGATCGGTCGACGAGGCAGCAGCAGCCGTCGGTGGGCGGAGTCGCCGCGCGACGCGATCAGCTCGCTCACGGCGACTCCCACGGTCACGACGCACAGTCCCACCACCACGTCGAGCACCCAGTGGTTGGCGGTGGCGATCACCGCGAACGCCATCAGGGTCGGCATCACGAGCGCGAGGATCCGCACCACGAGCAGCGACGTGCTGGCGAACAGCGCCACCCCGACGAGCAGGTCCCAGCCGAAGTGAAGGCTCGGCGTCGCGGCGTACAGGTTGGCGTGGCTCGGCGGCTGCAGCACCCGATAGGAGCTCGACCACACGGTGATCGTGTCGACGTAGCCCATGCCGGTCAGCCGGGGCGGCGCCATCGGCAGCAGGGCGAAGAACAGGAACCCGATCATCCCGCTCGCGAACACGGCGTTGCGCAGCCAGCGGTAGCGCTCGCGGTGGTGGATGAACAGCCACGTCGCAACGGCGATGATCACCGGCCAGTGGCCCCAGATGTAGATCCAGTTGGCCACGTCGCGCAGCCACGGCCGCGCGACCGTGAAGTCGACGAGCGATCGCTCCTCGTCGATGCCGAGCAGCTGCTCCACGTGCAGCAGTCGATACGCGTTCTGCACGGCGCGCTCGGGACTGCCCTGCGTGAGGTCGCGCACGAACACGTACGTGAATGCGCCGAGCGCGACGATCCCGAGCTCGATCACGAGCATGCGCAGGAACCGGCGCCGCGACCCTTCGCACTGCTGATCGGGCTCGCTGGTCGCTGCGACTGCTGGTCGCTCGTCGGGGATCGTGGGCATGGGAAGGCTCCGTCGACACGCTCGGTGTGTAGTGGTGCCTGCCACCTGCGACGCGCAGGAAACATCCGCGCGCACGCGCTCGCGGTCAGCTTCGTGCAGTGTCGGCTTCTTCAGCGAGCAGCACGGCGCGTGCCACGTCGCGCAGGTCGCGATGCTGCTCGTAGGCGCGACGCTGGCGCTCGGCGCCGACCTGCTCCACCATTCCACGCGCATGCTCGAGCTCGGCCGTGGTACCGAGCTGCGTTGCATGGTCGGCAACGCGGTCGAACAGGCGCGCGAGCGCATCGCGCGTGCTGATCCGGGTGTCGTCCTCGAACGCGATGAACTCGCCCTCCACGCCGTGTCGGGCGGCGTTCCACTTGTTCTCCTCGATCAGGAAGCGCGGCGGCGGGATCGATCGGTCGCCGTCGTCGTAGCGCGAGCCGAGCCACGCGGCCGCGGCCTGGATCACCGCGGCGAGCGCGAGCGTGTCGTCGATGCTCGTCTGCGCGTCGCAGACGCGCACCTCGACGGTGCCGAACTTGGGGTGCGGGCG
>JAGQUL010000188.1 GCA_020438525.1 Thermoleophilia bacterium
GTCCAGCCTGTCCGCCCTGCCCGGGTCGCTGCTGCGGGCGCTGGCCCTGTGCAGCCTGGAGCGGCCGACTCACGATCTGGTCGATCCGCCCGCTCAGGTCCGCGAGCTTCGCGTCGGCGGCCGACTGGTCGAGCCGCCCGGCCTGCACCTGCGCGTCGAGGCGACCCTGCAGGTCGGCAACGATCGCTTCCTTGAGTCCGTCGATGTCCGCGCTCCTCGTGTTCGCGATCGCCTCGAGCGATCGACCCTGACGCAGCTGGCGCAGCAGCGCCGCTGGTCGCATGTGCAGGTAGCGGGCCGCGGCCCGCAGGTACGGTGGCGCCGCGGCCCGCCGGCTCGGTCGTCGCGTGCTGGTCTGGCCCGGTCGCTGCTGCTGCGCCGACTGGGCGCGGTGCGCTCCGCCGGATCCAGCTCCGCTCGAGGCCGCGCTCGCCACGCCGGCGCCGGCCACGACGAGCACCGCGCTCGTCGCCGCCACGCAGGTCGCTGCGAGCAGTGGTCGTGTATGCATGGGTTGTCCTCTCCTTCATGTGGTGTGTGGTGTGGACATCCGCACTGTCGCCGCCCGTCCTGTGCGCGCCCGACGCGCTGGCTGTGGGGGTGCTGAGCATCAGCGGGGCGGCCGCCGTGGAACGCTGGTCGTCGTCATCCACCCGACGGCGGAACCACGATGAACTGGCCCATCATTCCGCCGTCCTCATGCCGCAGGACGTGGCAGTGGAACATGTACGGCGACAGCGGATCGGCATAGTCGGTGAAGGTCATCGCGATCCGCGCGGTGTGCCCGGGTGGCACCAGGATCGAGTCCTTCCAGCCGCGCTCGCTCGCATCCGGCCTTCGCCCGTCGCGGTCGAGCACCTGGAACTCGATGTCATGCACGTGGAACACGTGCGTGAACGGCGAGATGTTGCGGATCGTCCACACCTCGGTCTGGCCGAGCGGGATCTCCACGGTACCGTCCATGAACGCGCCGTGGTCGGCGTCCTGCATGAGCCGCCCGTTGATCTCGATGCCGGGCCCGAGCACCATCTCGCGCGCGTGGGCATTGGTCAGGTCGATCGCGGGCGTCGCCGCGAGCCGCCGCGGGATCGCACGCTGCGCACGCAGGCGCCGCGCGGTGTTCGCGATCGTCAGCACCGTGCCGGTGTCGCCGGCGTTCTCGCGCCCCCGCAGGTAGTCGACGCGCGACGTTCCCGAGCCCGCGCCGCGATCGGGCAGCAGGCTCGTTCGCATCTGCACGTGGCTTCCCGGGCGCAGGTCCACCACGAGCTCGGCGCGCTCGCTCGGTCCGAGCACGACCCGCCCGCCACCGGCTCGCACCGGCAGCAGTCCCCCGTCGGAGCCCACCTGGTAGACGTGTCGCGCGCCGCGCACGTTCACGCCGAGCATCGCGCCGCCCGTGGCGTTGAGCAGGCGCAGTCGAAGCCGGCCCTGCGCGGTTCGCAGCAGCGCGTTCGGCGTGCCGTTGACGAGCAGCGGGCGACGATCCGCACTGCCCCCACCCACGGGCAGCGGCGCACCCTGGAGGATCACCGGGATGTCGTCCACCCCATAGCGCCGAGGCAGGCGTCGCTGGGTGCCACGCGGATCGTCGACGATGAACATCCCCGCCATGCCGTGCCCGACCTGCTGCGCGGTCTGTCCCATCACGTGCGGGTGGTACCAGAGCGTGGTGGCGAGCTGGTTGAGCGTCCACTCCGGCCGCCACGTCGTGCCCGGCGGAATCAGCTGGTACGGCCCGCCGTCGTAGCGCGCCGGAACGTGCAGGCCGTGCCAGTGCACGGTCGTGGTCTCGCGCATCGCGTTGGTGATCTCCACGCGCATTCGCTCGCCGCGCCGTGCGCGGATCGTCGGCGCGAGGTACACGCCGTTGTAGCCCGCGGTCTCGAGCCGCTCGCCGAGCCGCGTGACGGTTCCCTGACGTGCGGTGAGGTGGAAGACCTTGGTCCCGTCGGAGTCGATCGTCGGCCGCACGAGTGGCGGGATGTACAGCCGCTGCGCGCGCCCCTTCGGCGACGTCAGCACTCGCAGCGTCGTGGGCGCCGGCCCAAGCGTCGAGGCGCCGCGCGCGTCGAGCGTGGCGGCGTGCGCGCTGCCCGCCTCGAGCGCGACCGGCTCGTGCAGCAGTGCGGTGGAGACGAGCAGGCCGATCGCTGCGGTCACGAGCAGGCCGCTCGTCACGAGCGTCACGGATGGAGTTCGGGCGACGACGACGCGTCGCAGTACGCTGCGCACGGTGAGTTCCTCGATTCGATCGGGGGTTCCCGACGAACGCTAGGACCGTCGCCTGTGCGTCGCCTGTGGCAACGCCGTGCGATAGCTGTGAGCGTGTCGCGCGACTGCCACCGCGTCCGGCGACCGCGACAGAGTTCGACGACAGGCATGACGTCGAACCCAACCGAGATCACCGACGAGCTCGAACGACTGTCGCGCGCGCTCGAGCGAATTCACGCGTGCTGGCGGCGCGAGCTCGGAGTCAGCGCGTACGAGCTGCTCGCGCTGCTCCACCTGCAGGACGGCGAGCTGACGATCGGCGAGCTCGGCACCCGGCTCGCGCTCAGCTCGGGGGCGATGACCGGCCTCGTCGACCGGCTCGAGGACACAGGCTTCGTCGAGCGGACGCGGTCCCGGCGGGACCGCCGGCGGGTACACGTCACGATCACCGCGTCGACCCGAGACCGGCTCGCGTCATTGCGCGCGGAGATCGCAGCACAGGTCTCGGGGTCGGTCGACGCGTCGGCGGCGGCAGCGCTCGGGGCGCTTGCCGATCGATGCACCACGGTGGCGGAGGAGCTGGAATGAGCGACGGCGGCGAGACACTCCAGATCCTGCTTGCATGTGCGAACGCGCTCGTTGCGGTCGCGCTCTTCATCCAGCTGCGTCGTGCCGGTGTCGCGTGGCGCGGGCTGCCGCTCGTGCTCGCGTTCTTCTTCCTCATGCGGGCGTTCAAGCGACTGCTCGAGCCGATCGGCCTCGACGACGGCACGATCGAGGCCGCGATCGATGTGGTGCTGCTCCTGCTGCTGCTCGTGCTCGCCCTGCGCATCGGGACCATCGTGGCGGCGTTCCGTGCGCAGACCGAGCAGGCGGAGCGAAGCCGGGTCTCCTACGACCAGGCGCTCTCGAACCTGAGCCGAGAGCAGGACGAGCCGTCGAGCCGCGACGACTAGATATCTCGCAAACCGAGAAACTTGCAATCAAGGATACTCGCGATCTGACCGACACTGATTCCGAGATGGTGTCGCGCGTGCGAGCGCGTGCGTGGCCCATGCGTGCGAACAGGTGGCGAGGGCAGGTCTCGTGGGTCGACCCCGTCGACGACGACGTGGCAGGTGGGTTGCAGCGGCAGCGGGCGTGCTGCTGCTGGCCGCGCTGTGCCTTGGCGTGACCGACGGCTCGCTGGCGTGGACCGACGGCACGAGCAACCCGGGCAACACGGTCACCGGCACTACGCTCGACCCCGCAAGCGGCGTGGGTGGCGCTCGAACGGCCGGCGCGGCTACCACGTGCACGACGATCGCCGTGTCCTGGACGGCGGCACCCGCGCCCGTCAACACGTACGTGGTGGAGGCGCGAACCGCCAACGGTCCGTGGACGACCGTGAACGCCGACACCGGGCCCGTCACGAGCATCAACGACACCACCACGTACACGCAGTCGGAAGTCACCTATCGCGTCGCGGCAGGCTATGCCGATCTGGGCATTCCGACCGCGTGGCAGTCGGCCACCACGCAGTCCGTCGGATCGGTGCAGTGCGGAACGGTGGGCGAGGTGGACGATCTCGCCGCGACGACGGCGCCACCAACGTCCTGCGCCGCCACGATGCAGTGGACCGCACCGTTCGGTGCCACGACCTACGACCGTCGATACTCCACCAACGGCGGGAGCACCTGGACCACGGCCAGCAATGTCGCGGGAACGACATGGAGCTTCACGACGACGATCGCCGAGGGTTCGACCGTGCTGTTTCAGGTCCGTCCCGGGATCGGCACCGGAAACGACGGACAGTGGAGCAACACGGTGCAGGTCGACGACTGGGGCTGCGAGGCACAGGACATGGCCGTCGCCCAGGGCTGCGCGAACGCCACCATCACCTGGACCACCAACAGCGACGCCACGACCTTCGATCGCCGCTACTCGACCAACGGCGGCGCGACCTGGACCACCACCAACAATGCCGCGGGCCTGAGCTGGGTCGACGCGGTGGCGCATGCCCAGGGCTCGACCGTGCTCTTCCAGGTGCGGCCCGGCATCGGAACCGGCAGCGACGGCAAGTGGAGCGACATCGTGCAGGTGGACGACTGGGGCTTCCACATCGTGAGCGCCGAATTCGTCAACACCGGCGCCGCGAACTCGGTCAACGCGGGCGACCAGGTGATCGTGACGTTCAACCAGGCGAGCAACGGAACCACGCCGAACGGCACCAACTCGACGTCGATCTACGTCCGCGTCAACAACGCCGCCTCGCGCGGCGTGTACCTCGGCGGCGCGACTGCCGCCACGAACACCAACTCGATCGCCAAGCTCCCATTTGCCGGCAACATCACCGGCACGTCCCAGGCATTCACGGGCAGCACCGCGTGGAGCGCCGGCAACACCGTCTGGACGTGGACCCGCGGCGCGGGCGGCGCCGTTGCCGAATCGGCGCCGACGTGGTCGGCGTCGTCGGTCGTCGGCACCAGCGCCGCCAATCCGGCGAGGGTGAAGTGCAGCGACGGCGTGACCAACCTCGGCGCATCCGCGTTCACCGTCAGCGGCTGGTTCTGAACCGGAGGGTCCGCTATCGGGATCAGTGCGGGTGCGTCGGCGCGTGATCCGGGTCGGTAGGCACCATGTCGGCCAGCTCGTGCTCGAGCTCGTCCACCACGCTGATCGCCGACTCGGTGCTCAGCTCGTCGCGGCGCACGAGCAGCGCGGCGACCAGCGCGAGCACGAGGAACGGGATCGAGATCAGGAACACGTGCGTGAGCGTCTCGGCGGCGGCGCTGCGGATCGCGTCCTGCACCGATGCGGGCAGGCCCTTGCCTGCGCTCAGGATCGAATCGGAGTCGACCGATGCGATCGCGCCCGCGTCTGCAGCGGGCACGCGCGCGAACTCGTCCTGCAGGTCGTCGGCCAGTCGCGTCGCGAACACGGTACCGAGGATCGCGACGCACACCGTGCCGCCGAGCGTTCGCGCGAGCGTGAGCAGCGACGTGACCACGCCGGTGAACCGGAACTCGACCGCGTTCTGCGCCACGAGCATCACGTTCTGCATGACCAGGCCGAGCCCGCCGCCGAGCACCGCACACCGCCAGGCGGTGTCGAGGATCGTCGAGTCGGGGCCGAGCTGCGCGAGCAGCCACAGCCCGAGCGCGCCGATCACCGGCCCGGCGATGATCATCCCGCGATACCGACCTGTGCGCGATACCGCAATGCCGGATCCCACCGAGGTGATGATCAGGCCGAGCATGAGCGGCACGAGCGCCTCGCCGCTGTCGCTGCTCGACAGCCCCGCGACCGTCTGCATGAACTGCGGCACGAAGTACACGCCCACGTACATCCCGCCGCCGATCGCGAACGAGGCGACGGTGGTCGTCCACACGTTGCGATCCCGGAACAGGTGCATCGGGATGAGCGGCTCGCTCGCGCGAAGCTCGACGAGCACGAACGCGACGAGCGCGATCGCGGCGGCCGCGAACAGGCCGAGGATCCGCGCGGAGTCCCAGGGGTGGTCGCGGCCGCCTTCGCTGAGTGCGAGCAGCAGCGCGCTCAGGCCCAGGCCGAACGTCAGCGCTCCGAGCCAGTC
Organism: Thermoleophilia bacterium; assembly: GCA_020438525.1. The sequence continues at coordinate 5,789 of JAGQUL010000188.1, forward strand.
GATCTTCGCGCGGCGCGGATGGAACGGGATGTGCATCTGCGTGATGATCAGTGCGAGCGCGACCGCGCCGAGCGGCAGCACCATCCAGAACGTCCAGCGCCACCCGAACGCGTCGTTGATCCAGCCGCCCATGAGCGGCCCGAGCACGGTCGCAAGCCCGAACACCGCACCCATGATCCCCTGCCACTTGCCACGCTCGTTGGCAGGCACCACGTCGGCGATGATCGCCATCGCGAGCGGGATGATCGCGCCCATGCCGACGCCCTGCACCACGCGACCGACGATCAGCACCGTCATGTCGCCGGCGAGCGCGCACACGAGCGTGCCCGCCACGAACGTCGACACGCCCAGGATGTAGAGGCGCCGGCGGCCGTACAGGTCGCTCAGCTTGCCGAACAGCGGGGTCGAGATCGCGTTGGCGAGCATCGCGCCCGTGAACACCCACGTCATCAGGTCGAAGCCGTTCAGGTCCTTCGCGATCGACGGGAGCACCGTGGTGACGATCGTCTGGCTCACCGCAGCGACGAGCATGCCGATCAGCGTCCCGACGAGGATCAGCACGCGCTGGCGCGAGGTGATCGTGAGGGGGGTCGGGGCATCGCCGTCGGCGGCGGCAGCAGCGTGGTCGGTCATCGTGATCCTCCGTTGGCGGGAAGCGAGGGCGACGACGATGCGGCAACGGCAACGGTCGTCGGCGTTTCAAGGGTGGTACCGAGGCGCTGCAGCAGCCCGGCGAGTTCGCGGACGTCGTCGTCGCTCCATCCGTCGAGCACGTGCGAGAGGTGCTCGGCGTACATGTCGATCGTGCGCTGCAGCCACTCGCGGCCGGCGGCGGTCGGCTGCAGCAGCGACGCGCGCCGATCCTCGGGGTCGACCTCGCGCTCGGCGAGGCCCGCGCTTTCGAGCTGGGTGAACTTGCGACTCGCCACCGACGGGTCGACCCGGAGGGTTTCGGCGAGCTGGCCCACGCGCATGCCGCCGTCGTGGCGGCAGAGCACGTACAGGGCGTCGAGCCAGGTGCTGGCGTCCTCGGGCGTGACACGGTGCAGCTCGCGGCGCAGCGAGCTCAGTGCCGGCACCCCCATCAGCAGCTCCGCGCACGCATCCACGCCGGGATTTGCATGCATCATGCACACAACAGTACCCCACGATACGTGCATGATGCAAGCATGTGCGCGCCCGCTGCGCCTCCGCTGCGCGCCGTCGGGGGTCAGTTGACGTCGAACACCATGCTGCTGTCGGACACGACGGTGTGATCGCGCGCGCTGCGCCAGCGGATCGGCGTCACGACGATCCGGTAGCCGCGCCTTGACTCGGGCACGCGAACGCCGTAGGTCCGGGTGCCGCGTCGGAGCACGATCGTCCGGGTCGCGCGGATGCTGAACCGGACGCGGGACTTACCGTGCACTCGTGTCACGATCCGACGGTACGCCGAGACGCGCACGAGTCGCCGACCGCTCGCCGACAGCTTCACGAAGTACATCTTCCTGGCCGTCGACCGTGCCTTTGCGCTGCCCCCGGTGCGCGACCGGTCGGTCGTCGAGTGAACCGAGGAGGAGATGCGCACGCCGTTCGAGATCGTCAAGGTCGCGGTGTACTGGCGCATCGTGTTCGACCCCTCGGGGGTCCACTGCGCGCTGCACTCGATCTTCGCGTTCCGGAACGCGGCGGTATCGGGCACGCGGATCGAACTCCGGTTGATCCAGCCCCACTGGAGCTGTCCGTTCACCGACCACGTGAAGGTCAGGTTCGACGCGCCGAAGCCGGAGGGGATCGGGCAGCTCAGCTCCGCGTTCGGCGACGTAGCGTTCGCAAAGGTCGCCGACGTGGCGCCGGTCGGGGCACCCGTGCTGAGCAGGCGCCGCAGGTTCACGGTGATGTACAGCGTGTTCACGCCATCGGTGATCGGCACCCGCAGCGACTTCGAGTACGCCACCGGCGCAGTGGACGATCCGCTGACGGTTCGGCGGTAGGCCGTGAGCAGCAGGGGCTGGAAGCCGAACTCGTCGTCGTGGAGGGTCGGGTAGCTCGTCGTGTACGCGACTCCCTGACGCTGTTCGAAGCACTGCAGCATGTCCCCGCCCGGGAGCTCCGTGTAGGTCAGCTGGGCCTTCACCGAGAAGCTGTCACTCGAGTCGATGCCGGAGTTTCCGGGGATGCCGGTGCACTTGACGCGCCAGGGCGCCGCGAGCTCCATCGCCGAGTATCGAGGTGACCAGGTTGCGCCGGTCATGTCGAGCGTCGTGGTCGATCCGCTGCCGCCCAGCACGTCGTCGAGCGTCGGCTTGTGGACCTTGGCGGTGAAGGCCTGCAGCGACTCGGTGCCGTCCGCTGCCTTGACGGTGACGAACAGGAGCGCCGACGTGATGTTCGCGCTGGGCGTGACGCGCAGGCGCTGGCTCGTGCTCGCGCCGGCCGAGCTCGGACAGTCGACGAACTTCGCCGTGAACGACAGGCAGCGCACGACCGTGAAGCGGCCGTTCGAGGTGATGTCGATGTACGAGGTCATCACCCACGGCAGCGACTTGTCCTGCAGCGCGTAGGTGATCGGCTCCGGCTTGACGGTGACGGTCGCGGAGGCGGTGCCGTCGACCCAGCCGCCGTCCTTGTGCGCGGTCGCGACGAGCGTGTAGTCGCCGGGCGCATTCGCCGGAACCGAGTAGCTCGCAGCGGTGCTGACCACGTTGCCGTTGAGCTTCCACTGGTAGCTGACCGTGGGCGAGTCGACCGACCACGTCACCGCCGATGCAGAGAGCGTCTTGCCGGCGGTCGCATCGCCTTCGATCGACAGCGTCGACGTCGGGGCGATCTGCGGCGACCGCACCACGACCTCCGGGCTGGTCGCCACCCCGTCTGCGTAGCCGGCAAGCGTGACGGTGATCTGAACCTTGACCTTGGTGCCGTCGCCGAGGCTCGAGGGGTCGAGCGTCAGTCCCGTAGCACCGGGGATCGCAGTGAATGTCGAGCCGAGCGCCGGCGCGGAGTACCACTGCGCGGAGCCGTCGGTCGGCGTGGGCGTCCAGCCGCCGAGCGTGAACGAGAGGGCGTGGTCGTTGAAGAAGGTGCCGGCGGCGCCCGGCACGGCCGTGCCGTTCACCGTCGGGAGCGCCGTGTTCGTGAACGTGGGCTGGGTGATGGTGACGGCAGCGCTGTCGGCGGATCCATCCGCGCTGCCTGCGGCGGATGCGGTGACGCGCACCTTGATCTGTGCGCCCACGTCGCCCGACACCGGCACGTAGGTCTGGCTCGTGGCGCCGCCGATCGGGGTGAACGTCGAGCCCGACCCGCCGTTGGTGTACCACGTGTACGCGGTCGAGGTGGGAGTGGTCGACCACGTGCCGTCGTTGGCGGTGAGCGTCTGCCCGACCTGCGGCGTTCCGCTGATCGACGGGGCCGTGGTGTTGGTGAGGAGCGGTCCCTTGATCGCGTTGAGCAGCTGGGGCGAGCCGAGCGTGTCGGAGCTGTAGGCGATGTTCTGGCCGAACTCGTCGCTACCGGTGAAGACGCTCACGTCGCTCGCAGCGATGTCGGTGATCGTGGTGCCGAGCACCGGTGCCGCGATGCTCCACTCGTTCACGACGGTGATTGCGGGGGTTCCCGCCGACGTGGTCGTGAGCGTGTCGTTCACGACGAGCAGGGCGTTCGCGGCACCCGTCGACCCTGGGAGCGCCTGCGACGAGAACGACCACTTGGTGCCCGTGGGCGCGACCTGGACGGGGAGGTCGAAGATGAGCTGTGCGCCGTCGCGGTCGACCTGAAGCTCGGCGGGGAGCTTGAGCACGCTCGGATCGGCGCCCGAGGCCCGCGAGATCGTGTAGTCGTAGCAGGTCCGGTCGGTGGTGCGACAGCTGGCGAAGGCGATCGACGTCGACGCGCTGGTATCGACGGTCGCGTTCGTCAGGGTCGTGGTGGTTGCCGTGCTCGATGCGTCGGGTGCAATGAACTTCGCAGTGGCGCTGCTGCCGGTGACGACGACGTTGTTGAGGTCGGCGCGCCAGAAGATCAGGTCGGCGAATCCCGCGATCGTCACCGTGCCCGAGCCGGCCGTGGATTCGAGGGTCGCGGCGCCCGTCGAGTCGCCGCGCAGCTCGACGTTGCCGTCGACGGTCATGTCGAACCCGTTCATGTCGACGGTGCCGCCGGCGTTCACGACGAGCGATGCCGGATTCGCCGGCGCCGACGTCAGCTGGAGGGTCGCACCCGAGTTGACGACGATGTCGTCGCCCGCGGCGTAGGTCGGACAATCGGTAGAGAGCGGGTTGGTTCCTGCGGTCGAGACCGTGCAGGTCGCGGCGTTCGACACCGCCGGTGCAACGAGCGCGAGCGCCGAGGTGGCGATGGTCGCGATCAGCGCTCGGCGGAGCAGGCGGTGGGCGGCGGAGCGAGCAGGCATGGAGATCCTCGACGTCGGTACGTGAACCGAATCGCACTACCCGAGCGCGATGCGACCAAATCCGCGATTCGATCACGAGAATGAACCGTTATCGGTGGACCTGCCTGCGCGTCAGCTCGCGTGACGCAGCGGCTGCGACGAGCAGTCGCGCAGCGCGATGCTCGCGATCGCCTGGTCGAGCAGGCGACGGTCGATGCGCCCGTGCTCGGGCTCGAACAGGTACTGCTGGTTCTGCTCCTGGAAGCGCAGCAGCTGGTCGACGAACCAGTCGGGGTCGCGCTCGGCGATCCAGCGCATCTTGTCGTCGCCCGAGCCGGATGCGATCAGGTTGAGCGCCTCGGTGAATCCCCGTGCGGGGTTGATCGGCGGGGTGCGATCGTCTCGGATGCTCATGATGACCTCCGGGGGCTGGTGCGTTGATCCCCCCGACCGGCGGGCAACCGGCCGAGTCGTCATCTGCTACCCGGCGACTCGAAAAGCATGCGTGGCGCCCGGCGGGTCATGCCGAGTCCTGCGCGAAGCTACTGCGCCGAGAGGCCGCTGCGGAGCGCCTCGCGCCACGCCTCGGCGCGCTCGAGCTCGCCCGGGTCGAGCCAGACGCCATGGGCGGCACACTGGTCGATGCCGATGCCGGAACTGTCGTCGAACACCGAGCGTTCCATCGGCTCGTCGCACCAGGGGCACGGAATCGGCGCGCGGATGTGGTCGAGCAGCGGCAGCTTCTCGGACGCGCGGTCGAGCGCCTCGAGATGCTCGTCGCGCGATCGTGGCTGCGTCTCGTTGTTGGTGATCGCCTGCAGCTGGTCGAGCGGCATGAACGTGCCGCGACAGTCGGGGCACGAGTAGATCATCGCGGTCTCGTAGAACGTGGGCGCCATGTCGACCGTGCAGACCGGGCACTGTGGTTCGGTGGTGCTCATGGGGGCGGGATCGGCATTCGCGCCGAAATCCTGAAACCGTGCGTTCGTCCGGCTCGACATCCGGGAGACGGGACGAACGAGGACGAATCCATGTTGGCTGCGACGAAGCTCGGGATTGGTGCGGGAGCAGCGCTTGCCGTGGGCACGGCGGTGCTCGCGAAGATCACCTACGACGACGCTGCGCACAACCGCAACAACGATCGCAACGCGATCATCAACATGGCGTTCTGGGGCGGCACGGTCGGAGCGGGCGCTGCGAGCATCGCCGCGCATCGATTCGCGAAGGGCGCAGCGCCGTGGCTGTATGGCGCGACGGCGCTGCTCGGCGCGAACGCGTTCGCGGGTGCGGCGGCGATGGAGTCGGGCTGGGAGCGGTCCGGCATCGCCTACTGCAGGTACGGCTTCTGCAACCGCACCGCTGGTGACAGGTACGGCGCGCCGTCGATCTGGGTCGGGCGGGACAACCCGCTCGACGGCGTGGATGTGGCGGCGGAGGATCGCGCCGCTGGATGAGCCGCGCTGTTTGCTCGACGATCCCGCAGCGACCATCGACAGCCTCGAGCACCTCGCACAGTTCGACTTCGACCTGCTCCTGCTCGATCACGGCGCGCCCGTCGTGGACGACGCCCAGTCGCTGCTCGCCGCGACGATCTCGTGATCCAGTCGTGTCACGCCCGGGATCAGGATGCCTGTCGCGAGGGGGGGTGCGAGCGACGCTTCGCCCCTGCAGTTGATCAGAGGCCCATCAGCCGGTAGGTGCCGAGGAAGGCTTGCTGCAGACCAGCGCCCATCTCGATCTCGGCTGGGCGCATTCCGGGGATCGGAGGGCGGGATAGCGTGCCCGACTGCCGCACGATGTCGTTGCCGCCTGGGCCGTCCACCGTGGTCTCCCACCGGTTGCCTGACACGGTGCCGGTGAACGCGAACAGGTCGTTGCTGCCGGGTCCATCGACCCTGGCGGTCCAGCGGGCATCACTCACGGTTCCATTGGCGGTGACCATGTCATCGCTGGTCGGGCCGTCGATCGTGACGCTCCATGTCGAACCGTCGGACGTTCCCTTCATCGTGACCATGTCGTTGGCGTCGGGACCGTCCATGGTCCGCTCGAACGCACCGCCGCCGCGGCTCGCCCGCGCGATGATCTCGCTGACGACCGAGTAATACGCATTGCGCGAGAACGGCGGGAGTGTCAACTGCACTGGAAGCTCCTTCGCATGGGAAGCGACATCGTATGGGGCCGTCGGCGGATCGCCGATGGGATGGCCGGGACGTTGTCCCGCCACGGCCACGGCGGCGGCTCTTTCGGCATTCGACGAGCCAACCGGGAGCGCCCGCACCCGCCGCCCCATGCGTTGCCCCCCCGAGCAAGTTGGAGGTCCTCGAACGCGGAAAGCCCCCGCACGAGCGAGGGCTTTCCGAGAGTGGGCCGTGAAGGGATCGAACCTTCGACCTTGTGATTAAGAGTTCGGCTTGGGCCGTGTCAGCCGTTCGCAGCCGATCCTGAATCCCCTGTTCCCGTGCGGGGTCGCCGCGCTCCGCGTCCCGTCCACTACCAGCTGGGAGCGGGCGGTCCCATCGCGTTTGGCTGCACGTTGGCTGCACGAGGACACCCCCTGCCACCCGCCGACCGGGGGTGCTCGCTCACATGATTCCGAGGGTGCCCGGCAATTTTTCGCGGCGCGGAATCAGCGCCGGAGGTCCAACGGCTGACCCGCCTTGTAGGCCGAGAGGTCAGGTGTCGGGACATCGACCGCAGGGCGGGAGAAGAAGTCTCCGAAGCGATGCGACAGGCTTTCCCGGTGTGGGCTGTCCAGGCGAGATCGCTCGCGGGTCGAGGCGAACTGCACGACGTAGGTGTAGGGCAAGGTCAGTACGTCGTTAAAGTGGATGAGCCACCATTCACCAACGTCCGATGTTGTATCGGTATCCGCGGTCTCGAGCGGCGGCAGGCAGTGAAGGAAGGATGTGTTCTGCTTCAACGCCGGATCGAGCTTCTTCTTTCCGAGCCCCGAATCCTTGACCTGGAGCGTTCGGCAGCAGACAACCTGTGCGATGCGGAGGGGATCGCCGCGTTTGGCATCCTCGGCGGATCGTTCGAGATCGCATGTCTGGGACATGACGACTACGTCCGTCGCCTGCACGACCAGATCATCCCCCGTAAAGACGAGTTCTCCGTCAGCGGTCGGCTCCGGTACGTTCAAGGGCACGAGTACCCGGACGCCTCGAAGCAAGTCACCTTGTTCGAGCGTGGCGTTCCCTGCCGCTATGGTCGTCCATGCCACAGGGCGTACCTAGATCAGTCGTGATACCGGGACATCCGGCCCGATTCTTGAATCGTGACCGGCGCAACGCGCTCGACGGGGTACAAGCGGCGGGCGGTACGAGGCGCACGCGCCTCGGCAATCGCAAGGTGCCGCATCATCTGGGCCAAGGAGACACCCGTGTACTCCCGCAGTCCCTCGGCGGAGATTGTCGCAGGGGACATCTCCACTGCCTGCGGGCGAGGTGCGCAGTACGTCTGCGATGGCGTTTCAAGCAGTGCGGGCGGCATTGCCAAACATCTCCTCGGGTGGATGGACGAAGGATGCCCTAAACAATTCGTTCTTGCGGTTACGAAGCCTGTCTAGGCACTCCCAGAGCCCTTGATCGGGATCAGGAAGATTGTCTGACAGCATGAGGTCGATGTCCAGAATGAACGCGGCGGTCTCTGGTGCGTTGTCCGGGATGCGCGTCTGCGTGATCACCGCGTTCGCATCGAGATCGGGCTGGGGCGCTTCTACCCGCATGAAGAGTTGCGAAATCTCGCCGAATACGCCGTCTGGCGTCAGTGGTCGGAGAGCGAGTTCGTTTCGCCAATCGCCGTGGGGGAGGTGGAATTGGTTGATGTAGCGAAGGCCGATGCGGGACAAAGCGTCTGCACCCACGACTTCCCGGTACACGTTCCACCAGCGGGATGCCTCGGCGCGAAGATCGCTCCAACAGGTGTATGGCGCAAACCGGCTGACGGTCATTCCATCAACTCGCACCTGAACGGCGTAGTCGCCCGCTTCGCGTCGGTATATGTAGCCGATTTGCCGGTGGGACGCGCGCGCGCCGATCTGTTCGCCAGCGATGAATTCGAACTGCCCCTCGACCCGGGCTTCTCGCTGCGGGTACTCTGCGTTGATTGCCTCGTGGAAGGGCGCAAGGGTCTCGATTCCGCGCTCCGAAGCCCCCACGACGTGGAGGTCGATCACGGCCTCCATGACGGGGGCATTCTCTAGGCGAAACTCATCTGGCATGGGGCAAGTCTAGTCTCGGCGGGAGCGCACTCGCTCTGTACCCTGTATTTCGCAGGCGAGCCGGATCCGGTTCATGCTGACCGAATTCTGACGTATATGCGCACTCCTAAAGCCCGATCGCGCTCGCGCACGCGCACGCGCGGCGCTTCCAAGGGGTTTCGGCGCGGCAGAGGGGGCGTCGTCGAGTGGCAGGGCGTGGCGGAACGCCTAACGTGCCCGCCACCGGCGAGCGGCTACGAGAATTCCCCCGCCATCCAACGCGCGAACAGCACGCCCAACGCGATGACCACGGGAGCTGTGAGGAGGGTGTACCCAAGTACGAGCGCGACCGTCGCGGCGGTGCGACCACGCCAGTACGGGTTCAGCCGGAAATCACTACGGGCCATGTGCGCTAGAACGATCCCCACGAGCGGCACGAGCCACGGTGCGAGTGTCGCTTTCCAACTCCGATGGTAGATGTCGTAGCCGCACGTCGCGCATCGGAGCGGGCGGCCGCCTAGCGGAGTGGCGCAGGACGGACAAACTGTGGGGTACGCGAATCGCTCATCGCAGTACGCGCAGCGGTCGGCGTCGCCGGGCGCATCCTCGCCGCAGCGACGGCAGGTGCGAATACTCGTCGTCTCGTCGGTCATCGTCTTCATCCTGCCTCAAACCCAGCCAGAAGGAAAGTTCTGTGCAGTCGATCCAGAACTTGCATCCGAGCAGGCTTTCCCGGTGCGGTACACGAGCGCCCAACACCGATTCGGAGCCAATCTGCGTGCCATCCGCGAGGAAAAAGGGTTGACGCAGGAAAGACTCGCGCTCGACGCCGGATTCCACCGCGCCTACGTCGGCAGCCTGGAGCGCGGCAACTACAACGTGACGCTCGGTGTTGTTGTCCACCTCGCCCGGTTCCTCGGTGTTCCTGCGACGGCGCTTGTCGAAGGTGTCGAGCAGGGTGACGACGCCCCGGTATTCCGCACGAACAAACTCAACCGCTAACGCGGCGCTGCGCCTGCTGGGAGCGAGCGCGGCGCGCGAGGTACTCCTGGTAGCCCGCGCGGTGCATCTGCGATTCACGGTGCATCTGATCGCTGCGCGCCCGCAGGCGTTCGGTCAGCCCGCGATCCTCGGCGGCGGCGTCGAGTTCGGGACGGCCTCCAGCGCGGCACCAACCATCGTCGGAGCGGATCGCGGCGCGAATCTCCGAAAGCAGGTTCAGCACGCGCTCGACCTGTCGCTTCGACTTCCCGATGCGGGCCGCGAGCTCGGCCTGCGAGCGCGGGTCCTGATCGAGGGCCGCGTACACGTCCGAATCGAAGCCGGAGCCATGCTGGAAGAGCGGGTGCAGCCGCAGTTCCCAGAGTGACATACCTTCCACAACCATACCTACCTCGAAGGGCAGTACGGTTGTGGCAACCTTGTCGCCCTCGGGGAGCCGGTACCGCGCCGATTCGCAGCTCACGCGGCCAGGTGCGAGCTGTGCAAGTGCGCCCAGCGCGATGAGGCGGCGCGTCGCGGCAATTGCCGTCTTGACGCTCACGTTCCCCGTTTCGGCCACTTGCCGTGCGGACGCACCGTAGCGCACCGAACCCGCCTGGATGGCCAGCGTCATGTGCGCGATGAGCACGCGCCGGTCCGCCGCCCCCGAGTGTCCCGGCCATACCTGCGCGGCCGCCACGTCGCGCATCTCGCCGATGACGCGCTTCGCCTCGGACCGGTCGCGGATCGCTTCTCGGCGTTGGGCGGCGAACTTCTCGTAGGTGCGGCGCACCTCGCGCTCCAGGCGGTGCCGACAGCCCTCGCCGTACTTGGCGACCTTGTGCTGCCACCATCGGCCCGCGCCCGCCGCATTGGCGGGGTGCGCGAGGAGGCGCAGCACCTCCTCGACAGGTACTTCGTGGAACGCGGCCATGCTGACCGCCCACGCCATCTCGGCGTTGAGGTTCCAGTCGAAGCGGCGCTTGTTGCCGTAGCGGAAGGCGTTGAAGATGCGCCGGGGAAGCCGAGGGGGATCGCGGCGGCTCACTGGTTCGGACCTGTGCCGAGGACCTCGCGCTCAAAGCGGGCGGTCGGGATGAGCAGGCGTCCGCCGATCCGAAGGGCGGGAATCTCGTCGCGCCGCACGGCCTCGTAGGCGGAGTTCAGCGAGATGCCGAGCAGCTTGGCTGCTTCGGCGACAGTGAGGGTGGCTCGTTCGGTGTTCATGGTTCTCCCGGTAGCGGTTGTGGTTGCGTCCCAGCGGAACGCATGTGCTACTGTTTACGACCATGCAGACAGCATGATGAAAAACCAAGATCGACCGGAGTGTTTTCGTGACCACCTACCTCGACCTGACCTGGCCCCCGATCTGGGACGAGCCGAGGCATGGCCTCCTGTCGCCTGTCCATGTCGATGCGCTTCCCGAGGGCGAGGGGGTGTCGTTCGTCACGGCAATCCCCGGCTGGCGCGTATCAGGCGAAGCGCGACGCTACGACGCCGACCTAGTGATCCGCCGTCTGGCAATCGACCCCCTCGTCCAGCGGCTCCGCTTCCGCGACGACGACGGGGACCGCGACGAGGAGCACGAACTCGCGCCTGACGGCGGGCTGAGAACGCAGGCGCTCCGGCAGGTGCCGCTCGCACGAATCCTGTCCGAGATTCGCGTGGCGGCCACACGGATGCGTGAGCCGGGTGAAGCGGGCTGGCAGCCAGGCACTTGGGACACGGTGGCGGACAACGAGGCGACCAGCGCCATCGTGGCGCGATCCACGTCCGCGGCCGCGCAGATTCAGGATGCAGTGCCGTCGATGCGTGCGCCGGGCCGCCCACGACTTTCGGATTCGTTCATCGCCGGTGTCGCACTTCGCATCGTCGGCCTCAACGAGAACGGCAGCCGGTCGCCTGTGACTGACTTGGCGCACGAGTTGTCCGTCGAGCGAGGCGAGAGCGTCCCAGTCAGTCGGGTGCGACGATGGGTCAAGCAGGCGCGCGCTGACGGCTGGCTGCTCGGCATGGCGGAGGGGGCGCAGCACGCCTACGCCTCGGAGAAGTTGATCGCATGGGCAAAGGAGCAGGCATGAGCAACGGATCGGTGTATCGACGAAAGGGCGCTAGGACGTGGACGTTCGCGGTGGACCTCGGACCGGACCCGGTGACGGGCAAGCGGCGACGAAAGAGCTACTACGGCTACGCCACCCGTCGTGAGGCCGAATCCGCCCGCGTGGAAATCGTCGCTAGGTTGCGAAACGGCATGTACGTCGATCCGAGCAAGCAGGCCCTCGGGGAGTTCCTCGAAGGGGTCTGGCTCCCCACCATCGAGCCGCGCGTCGAGGCAGCTACCCACGACAACTACCGAGGGGTCATTCAGCGGTACGTCGTCCCGCACCTCGGTAACGTCGCTGTGCAGTCAGTCACGAGCGCCCATCTGAATGGGCTGTACGCGCACCTCGCCAAGTGCGGCGGCAGGAACGAGCGCCCGCTCTCTCCCCGCACCGTTCGACTCGTTCACATCGTGCTTCGCAAGGCGCTCAAAGACGCGGTGCGTTGGAGCCTGCTGGCACGGAACCCTGCCGACGCGGCGGACCCGCCCAAGCAGAAGCGCAGTCAGATTGACCACTCGTTGTGGACGGTCGAGGATGCGCAAGCGTTCATCGCATCCATCGCAGCCGACCGGATGCGGTGCGCGTGGCTGCTCGCAATCAGCACGGGCATGAGGCGGGGCGAGGTCGCCGGGCTTCGCTGGCGAGACGTGGACCTCGACGCGAAAAGTGTTGCCATTCGGCAAACGCGCACGTCCGTTGGCTACGAGGTCGTCGTCAAGCCGCCGAAGTCAGGCAGTCAGCGTGTGGTCGCGCTCGACGACCTCGCAGTCAGTCACCTCCTCGATCACCGGCAGCGGCAGATCGAGGAGCGGCTCGCGTTCGGGCCAGGCTACGACACCTCGCACGACCTGGTGTTCCGCCACGAGGACGGCACGCCCATCCACCCCGAACTGTTCACCGAGTGGTTCCAGAAGCGCGTGGCAGCGGCGGGGCTGCCGCACATGCGCTTCCACGACCTGCGCCACCTACACGCCACGCTCGGCCTCGCGGCGGGAATCCACCCGCTCGTCATGAGCAAGCGGCTCGGGCACGCCAACGTCAGCATCACGCTCGACACCTACAGCCACGTCATTCCGCAAATGGACAGGGATGCGGCAGGCGTGGTGGCTTCGCTGCTTGATCCCGGCGAGGTACTACGGGGTCGTGCCCTGACGGCGGGAGAGGGCTAGTAGTTCGCCCAGCATCGCGCTCTCGACGGCGGTGCTGCCGCCGTCGTTGCTCTCCGCGCCTCGGAAAACGTGTTCGGCCACGGCGGGCAGCAGCGTTCGCGCATCGTCGGGAGCCAGTCGTTCCATCTGCGAGTAGGTGCGGAGCGCGGCGGCCCTGCGCCGTGCATCGGCTCGCAGGGTGCCGGAACGTGTCACCTCATGGGAACAGGTGCGGAGCACGACGAACCACCCCACGATCAGCACGAGTTGGAGCGGCACACGATGATCCTTCAAGGCATCGAGCCAGTCAGTCGGGAGATCATCGAACAGGAACGCGGTCGCAATCGCGCCTCCGATGGCCGCGGCAAGCCCGACCATCCAGATTCGTCGTTGCGTCACGGCATCGTCCGCCTCGCTCGCGAAGAACGATCCGAGCGATTCCGCTGACGCCTTCCTGGTATCGGATTCGACTGCGGCGAGGCGCTGTTCCAGGGTGGTGAGTAGTTCCCGCACGCGCTCGTCGGCTTGCTCGACGGAGCGGCTTGCCTCGGCGGCCTCGTCGGCAGCAGTCAGGACCGTCTGCATCGCGCGATGCGCGGCGTCGGGGTCCGCGCCCGCGAACTCCGTGAATCGCTGGCTCATCGCCTCGTCGAGCGACTTCCGAATGAAGAGGTGTTGATGCGGGCGGAGCGCATCGGCAGCCTGCGTGATCGCCGTGGCGGCCTGTTGCAGCGAATCGAAGAACTGGGAGAACTGCTCCTTCTCCATCGCGCTGCCCGCGTCCGCTAGGTAGTTGCGGAACTCGCGCAGGGTGGAATCAAGTTGTTGGGCGATGCCGGTGAAGGGTCCGACCACCGGCTCGAATCGGAACGCGCGGTAGAGCGGTAGAAACTCCTCCACGATGTACGATTCGCAGACGGCAACCCGGTCGTGGAGGCCGGTGTTGGATTCCTGCATGGCGAACCGTGCGAGCGCCTCGCGCTTTTCGCCCCAACGTTCGATGGTTTCCCGCACAGCGGCGTCTGACGGATGCACATCGGAACGATCAGGGACAGGGGCGTCCCACACCTCGGGCGGCCACGGGCGGTTGGTCAGGGGATTCGGTTCGTCGGTCACGGCGGTTCCTTCGAAATGTCAGACCCGATTCTGACCGCTTGGCTGCACATTGGCTGCACTTCGACCCGAATCGCCTCTCGCTCCTGTGCTCCCCGATACCAGAAAACCCCGCCAGAAGCGGGGCTTTCCGAGAGTGGGCCGTGAAGGGATCGAACCTTCGACCTTGTGATTAAGAGTCACCTGCTCTGCCAGCTGAGCTAACGGCCCGAGTCGTGTGGCAGGTGCCCCCCGAAGGAGGCACTCACAGCGGTACGGAAGATTGTACCAGCGCCGCGCGCTCGGCGCGACAGGTCTTCGTGGGCCGCGCGTCGCATCGACCCCACGGACGCGGCACGCCGGGGATGTCGGGGGAAGGCGGTCGTCGTCGCCCATCGAAGGGGGTGGGGACATGAACGATCACGAGGAGCATGCATGACGACGACCAGCGCGCCCGCACCTGCCGGCGGCGACGACCAGCGAACGGGCCGAGTGGCGGGGCTCTGGTACCTCGGCCTGGCGCTCACGGGGATGGCGTCGTTCATCGTGATCCGACCGATGGTGTTCGATCCCGACGACGCTGCCGCGACGCTCGCGAACATCCGCTCGGACGAGTGGCTCGCCTACCTCGGGCTCGGGCTCGAGATCGGGATCGTGCTGACACAGGCGCTCGCCGCGGTGTGGTTCTACAAGCTGCTGCGCCCGCTCGGCGAGGTCGCTGCGTGGGCGGTCGCGGTATTCGGGATGGTCAATGCGGTGGCGATCATGGGCAGCAGCGTGATGGTCGGCACGGCGCTCGAGGTGGCGGGCGATGCGTCGCTGGCGCCGGCGGCCGATGCTGCCGCGACCGTGCAGCTGCTGGTCGCGGCGAGCATGCACTTCTGGGGCGTGGGTGCGTTGTTCTTCGGGCTCTGGCTGATCCCGATGGGGTGGGTTGCGGTGCGGTCGGGACGGTTCCCGAGCGTGCTCGGCTGGATCCTGGTGGCGGGCGGCGTGGGCTACTGCGTGAGCGCGTTCGTCGCGTACGGGATCGCCGATGCGCCCGAGTGGCTCGTGTCTGCGCTGCAGACGCCCGCATCGGTCGGCGAGTTCTGGATGATCGGCTACCTGCTGGTGAAGGGCATTCGGCCGGCGGCGGGCATCGGTCGGGCGGTGCCCGCTGCCTAGGTAAGGCTCGGCATCACGCGAACGATCTTGCGGCCATCGCGGCTGCGCACGGGACCGGCGCTGGTGCCCGGGGCGGAGCTGCCCTTGCGCTTGGCGCGCTTGGCCTGCAGCGCCGCGGCGCGTGCAGCGCGCTCGGCGGCGGCCTGCTCGGCAGCCTGACGCGCCGCGTCCTCGCGCATCATCTGCTGGAGCGCGGCGTCGGTCTTGGCAGATTCCTCACGCGCCTGTGCGGCGAGGTCCTCGAGGTCGGCGAGCTGCTCCTGGTCGGCGACGATCGACGAGTGCGACACGTTCGCGGTCGCCGGGGCGGGCAGGGTCGGTCCGGCGGTGAGGTGCATGACCATCGTGCCGCCGATCACGAGCACCCACGCCGCGGCGGCCATCGCGAACCAGCGCGGGTGGCGGCGAACGAGCTTCCAGGCGTCGGCGGCGGCGAACGACAGCTGCTGCGAGAGCGTCTGCGGCGCGGGGGGTGCCGGGGCGGCGGTCATCGGCGATCCGACGGGTGCGGCGCTCGGGCGGAACGGGTGCTGTGGCTCGGTGGATCGGGCGGGACGACGGGCCGGCTCGCGCTCGGGGCGGGCGGCCTGCTCGTCTGCGGCGAGGCGGCAGTCG
This sequence comes from Thermoleophilia bacterium, assembly GCA_020438525.1. The sequence goes on from JAGQUL010000188.1 coordinate 21,467, forward strand.
TAGGCGGCGCGTCGCGAGGAGTCGCGAAGGACGGAGTACGCCTCGTTGATCATCGCGGTCTGGCGCTCGGCCTCCGGCTTGGAGTCCTCGCCGAAGCGGTCGGGATGCCAGGCCTGCACGTGCAGCTTCCAGGCGGAGCGCACGGCCGATGCATCGGCATCGCGAGGGATGCCAAGCACGTCGTAGTGGGTGCGGTCAGGAGCTGCCATCACCCGTGTTGTCGCCCGATCCGGGGCGGTCGAACGGGCCGACCTCGCAGGTGTGGCCGCGTACGGTCAGCCGGCCCGGGCAGCCGCGGCCTCGCGCTCGATGCACGCATCCCGCTTGGCGAGCGACGACGCATCGCCTCGCACGGAGAGTGGCGGCCCCGCGTCCGGGATCGTCTTGCCGTCGCGATCGACGAGCCCGTCGCAGAACTGCTGGATCTGCATCCAGTCAAGCACGCCGGTGAACTGCGCGTCCGGATCGTCCTGCAGTCGTTCGTTGAGGTCGCGCAGCTCCGCGCACGCATCCGGATGCTCGTCGCACAGCTTCCCGCCCACGCCCGGCCCCGTGGCCAGGCCGGCTTCCACCTCGCGATAGCTGATCCCGCCGATCTCCGGCTCGGGATTCAGCTGCACGATGCGCCCGGTTCGTGAGTCGATCAGCGCGGCGGCCTTGGTGTTGTGTGTGGTGCCGGGAACGATCGAGGACTCGTAGTACGGGCGGCCGCCGTCCTTCGGCTCGACGCGGCGCGTCTGGTACTGGTGCCCCGGAACGGTGAACGACAGCACGACGTCGCCGGTGTCGTCGTCGGACGGCCGGGTGGATGCCTCGGGCAGCGCCGCGAGGTAGTCATAGGCAGCACGGGTGATCTCAGCCGAGAACACGTTCTGCGACATGACGCTCAGGAGCTGCCCCGCGCCATAGATGCGCTCGGTCTGCGCCGGGGTCATCGATCGCTCCATCGGCATGTAGCCCATGCTGGAGCACGGGCCAGCGGGCTTTCGACAGGCCATCCCTCCACGATATTCAATGGCGGGATCGTCGTACACGTCTCGCAGAATCGAGCGAACGTCATTGGCGGAGCGTGCGCCCGAGAGCTCGTCGCGTAGCTCGACCATGCGCTGGATCTCGTCATCGGTTCCGGGCTTCGCGATATTCCAGCTCGCTTGGCGATTGACGTGCCCGTTGCTGTCGGGTCCCCAGCTCACGTCACCGATTGTGCCCGCGCGCAGGTACTCGTAGTGGATGTTGACGGAGCGTCCGGGAGTTCCGACCTCGTCGTCGAGCACGTCGGTCGCGATGATCGCGAACGTCCGCTCCCCATCGGGGCTGACCCAATGCTGCGACGATGCCTTGAGCTTGTCGTTGCCGGTCGAGACGACTCGCGAATACGACCAGTCGCCGGCGGAGTCCGGGATGCCGGCGGCGGCGCTGCGGCCGGCGGCGTCGAGCACCTCGGCTGCGGAGGCGGAGTCGAGGTCGATGCCCTTGAAGGCGCCACCGGCGGGGGCGGTCACGAGGCGAAGTCCGGCGGTCACGGTGGAGCCGCGGCGGTGGTCGTCGTCGCCCCCTGAGGAGGGGAGCAGGGCGGCGGCGATGGTCAGGGCGAGCGCGATCGACACGGTGGCGAACCCGAAGGTCTCCTTGCGCATGCGCGGGCGCCAGGGCATGCGTGGCAGGAGGCGGCTGGTCGTGCTCCGACGCGGAGCGGGTGCGCCTGCTTGGGACCGGAACCGTGTGCGCTGACGTTCGATGTTCGCGGCGGTCGGGTCGAGGGCGTCGTGCAGCCGGTCGCGAAGGAACTGTTCGGGGGTGGTGGTCATCGGTGTACCTCCAGATACGCGGCGAGGATGTTGCGGGCGCGATGCAGCCGGCTCTTGACGGTGCCGATCGGGATCTCGAGCGCGGCGGCGACCTCCTCGACGCTCAGGTCGGCGGTGACGTGCAGGAGCAGGGCGGTGCGGTCGCGGCGGCGGAGCTTGGCGAGCGCGCGGGTGATGGACGGGGCGAGGCGCTGGTCGTCGAGCCGGCGGGCCACGGCGTCGAGGTCCACGTCGGTTGCGCCGGCTGCGTCGCGCAGGGTGCCCGGGAGCGGGCGCAGCCAGCGGCGCTCGAGGTCGCGGCGGCGGTCGACCATCCGGGTGGCGATCCCGAGCAGCCAGGGGAGGCAGGTGGTGCCGCGAGTGGGATCGAAGCGTTCGCGGATCCTGAACGCCTCGGCGAAGGTGTCGCCGACCACGTCATCCGCAGCGAATCCGAGGCGGGATCGCACGTAGCGGAACACTGCGAGGTGGTGGCGGTCGTAGATCTCGCCGAACGATTCCGGGTCGACGACGGAGCGGTCGATCAGGTCGGCATCGGTTGGGGGCACGCCGGGCGGGCTGGCGTCACCGGGCTCGGGGGGTGGTTCAGGAATCAGGTGCATGCATCCCGTACTCCGGTTTGCCCGGAATCGGGTTCACGATCGTGGGCGCGCGTAACGAAGTTGGGTCATGCGCCCGATTTCGTTACGTGGGTAGCGGGGGCTCGAGCGATCGCACGAAAATGGGTGCGACGATCGCACGAAAATCGGTGGTGGGCCCGCGCGAGGGGCGCGGATCGCACGCGATCGCACGAAAATGGGTGCGACGATCGCACGAAAATCGGTGGCGCGGTGGTAGTCGCGCGCGCGTCAGCTCGCGGGGGCGGCGGCGCGGGCGGCCTCGAGGGCCTCCTCGCGCGTGCCGTGGATCTCGAACACGCGGTGCAGGCCGGTGATCTCGAAGATCTTGATGATGTTGCGGTCGCTGCACACGAGCAGCAGCTGGCCACCGACCGGGCGCAGGCGCTTCACGCCGCCCACGAGCACGCCGAGCGTGGTCGAGTCGATGAACGTGGTGTCGGTGAAGTCGACCACCACCTTCAGCACGCCGTTCTCGATCTGGCCGAGCAGGTGCTGCTTGAACTCCGGAGCGGTGTACAGATCGACCTCGCCCTTGAGGTCGATCACGGCAATGCCGTCCTCGACGACTTCGGTCTCCACGGCAAAGTTCATTTCACAGCTCCTTCAGGGATCCCCTCACCTGCGCCGCAGACTAGACGATCGACCCCACCGGAGTCCATCGCCTCGCCCGGCTGCGCCGGCTCAACCGATGTTGATCGGCAGGTTGCTCGTGTCCAGGCCGCCAGCGGCACCGCCACCGGCGGCCTGTTCCTTCTGCTGCTTTCGCAGCGACTTGATCTCGTCCTTGATGTTCTGGATCTGGCCGCTGTCGGGGAAGCGCTTGATGTACAGGTTGAGCACCCGGATCGTGTCGTCGATCTGGTTCAGCTGCTGGTACGCGCCCGCCTGCTGCAGCAGGTAGTCCTCGTTCTTCGGGTTCTTCTTCACGAGCGCGGTGAAGATGTCGAGCGAATCCTGGGTCTTGCCCGTGTCGCGCAGGAACCCGGCGTAGAGCGCCGCGTTGTCGTCGTCGGCCTTGTCGATCTCGTAGAGGCGCTTGAACGCCTCGCCGGCGCGATCGATGTTGCGCTGGTAGTCACGCGGCAGCTCGGTGGCGCCCTCCTCGGGCTGCGCGAGCGTCGTGTACGCGCTCGCGAGCTGCTTGAGCGCGTCCTTGCACTTGGTCACCTGGCTCTTGCTGAGCTTGGCGTCCTCGTTCACGCAGTCGTACTTCTCGACGTCCTTGCGCGAGTCGGTCACCAGCTGCTCGGTCGCGTCGCGCCCGCTGTTCGACCCGAGGAAGCTCGATCCCGCGAACGGCGAGATCACAAGCGCCGCGAAGCCGACGCTCATCAGGAACACCATGAACCAGATCACGATCTTCACGAACATGGACTGGTTGTTCATCGTCGTTCCTCTCCCCGCGCACTCGCGCGACGTTCGCCCTTGCGTCAGGCATTCGCGCTGGCGGCACCACGGGTTCGCGGCACCGGAAGCGCGAGCAGCGAACGTGCATCCCCCGCACGTTCGCGTGCCTGCTCCAGCGAATTCCTATCACGGCCTGCCACCGTGGTGCCCGCCACGAGCACCTGCTGAACGTCGCCGGGGCCCGCGCCGAGCACGTACGCGGCCAGCGGATCGCTGCACGCACCCACGCGCACGGCCACCAGATCCGCGCAGCTGCCCACGTCGATGCTGCCCAGGTCGGGGTAGCCGAGCGCCTGCGCCGCGTCGAGCGTCGCCATCCGCAGCAGCCGCGCGAGCGACGGCCACGTCGCATCCTGCGCCGCCGTTCGGTGCACCTCGAGCGCGCAGCGCAGCTCCGCGAACGGATCGAGCGGCCCGGCGCTCGCGGGCGAATCCGTGCCGAGCCCCACCAGCACGCCTGCGCGATCGGCGACCTCCAGGTCGAGCCGCCCGCAGCCGAGCCGCGCGTTCGAGCGTGGACAGTGCGCAAGCCCCGCTCCGGCGCTCGCAACCAGCTCGAGGTCGGCAGGGGTTGCCTGCGACAGGTGGACGACGACCGTGCGCTCGTCCATCACGTCGGCGAGCTGCTGGAGCGGCGTGGACGACCATGCAGGGATCGGGAAGCCCGCCTCCACGAGGTTGTCGACGAGCGGGCCACGAGCGTCGTAGAACTCCAGCTCGGCCGGGCTCTCGAGCAGGTGCGTCATCCACGGCAGCCCGCTCG
>JAGQUL010000189.1 GCA_020438525.1 Thermoleophilia bacterium
GTCGCGATGAGGCGCGTCGCGACGAGGCGCGTCGAGACGAGCGCGTCGAGCTAGCGGCAGTCGCTGCGCGAACTCGAAGCAGCGCGCCGATCAGCGCCCGCCAGCGCGGATACCACGCCCCGAGACGGTGGATTCGCCACGGGGGGACCAAACGATGCGCGCACGATCGATCATCGCCGCCGCGGCAGCAGCGAGCAGCCTGCTGACCGGGGCCGCTGCCACTGCGCACGCCCAGCCCACGCAGCTCGTCGTGGGGTTCGACGACGGTGCCGGCAGCGCCCAACAGGCGCGCGCGCTTCGACGCGCCGGCTTCGGCTCGCGCGCAGGTACCGCGCTCCACCCGTTCGACGCGCGCCGCATCACGGTCTCTGCGCACCGCGCGCCCCGGCTGCTGCGGATCCTGCGCCACACGCCCGGCGTTCGCTACGCCGAGCTCGACGTGGCCGTGCACGCGACGTGGATCCCGAACGATCCGCTGCTTGACCAGCAGTGGGCGCTCGACACGGTCGGCGCGCGCGAGGCGTGGGATTCCACGCTCGGCGCCGGCGCCGTGATCGCAGTGGTCGACACCGGAGTCGACTCCACCCACGAGGACCTTGCCGGCTCGGTCGACCCGGGCTACGACTTCGTGGCGAACGACTCCGATCCGCGCGACGAGCATGGCCACGGCACGCACGTCTCCGGGATCGCCGCCGCGATCGCCGACAACGCCCGCGGCATTGCCGGCATCGCGCCCCGCGCGCACATCATGCCGGTACGCGTGCTCGATTCCGGCGGGAGCGGCACGATGTCGAACGTCTCGCGCGGCATCGTCTACGCCGTCGACCATGGCGCCGACGTGATCAACCTGAGCCTCGCCGGGTCGTCGTCCACCACCATGCTGCGCGACGCCGTGAGCTACGCGCAGTCGCACGGCGTGCTGCTCGCCTGCGCCGCCGGCAACGAAGGCCGCACCCGGCTCGACTACCCGGCCGCGCTGAGCGCCTGCACCGCCGTGGGCGCCACCACCTCTGCCGACACCCGCGCGAGCTTCTCCAACCGCGGCACGGGCCTCGACCTGGTCGCACCCGGCGTGGGGATCCTCAGCAGCGTGCCCGGCAACCGCTACGAGAGCTGGAGCGGCACCTCGATGGCCACGCCGATGGTGAGCGGGCTCGCCGCGCTGCTGTTCGCACGTGGCCTCGACCGCAGCCACGTGCTGCAGACGATGCAGGACACGGCGACCGACCTGGGCAACCGCGGCTACGACACCACATACGGCTACGGTCGCATCGACGCCGCCGCCGCGCTCGCGAGCACCGGCGGCACGCCCCCGCCCCCGCCGCCCCCGGATCCGACACCTGATCCGACACCTGATCCGAAACCGCAGCCGACCCCCAACTCCACGCCGACCTGCACCGGCGCGAGCATCGATGTCACGCACGGCACCTGGATCACGATCCCGCTGCACTGCATCGATGCCGACGGCGACACGCTCACCTACTCGCTCCTGACCCGCCCGTCGTTCGGCTGGCTGCTCAGCTTCAGCTCGACCGACGGCACCGCGCGCTACTACGCGTCGTACTTCAGCCGCGGCACGACGAGCTTCCAGTTCACCGCCAGCGACGGCACCGACACCGCCGCTCCCGCCACGATCACGCTCGTGGTGACATGACGACGACGGGCTGCTCGCACGGCGTCACGCGTCGAGCAGCTGTTCCGCCGGCACGTCGCGCAGCGCGCGCGCCGGGCTGCCGACCATGAGCTTGCGCGGCTCGACGTCCTTCGTCACGACCGCGCCCGCGCCGATGAACGCCTCTTCGCCGATCTCCACGCCCGGGCAGAGCGTGGCGCCGCCGCCGATGCGCGCGCCGCGCCGGATCACCGGCCCGCCGATGTGCTGGAAGCGCTCTTCGGTGCGACCCATGAAGTTGTCGTTCGTGGTCATCACGCACGGCGCGATGAACACGTCGTCCTCGAGCGTCATGTACGCGGTCAGGTACGCGTTGGCCTGGACCTTCACCCGGTCGCCGAGCGTCGTGTCGTTCTCCACGAGCGCACTGCGGCCGAGCACGCAGCGCTCGCCGATCGTCACGCGCTCGCGCACCATCGCCTGGTCGCCGACGAACGACAGCCGACCGATCGTCGACCCGGCGTTGAGCACGGCGTGTGCGCCGATCGTGCACGCCTCGCCGATCACGAGCGGGTCGAGCGGCTCGCGCGACGCGGTCGAGCTCGACGCGAGCCGCACCTGCTTGCCGAGCACCGCGTGGTCGCCGATCACGCTGCCGGAGCCGATCTTCGTGCCGCCGTGCACCACGACGTATGCGCCGAACTGTACGTCGTCGCCGATCTGCACGTCCGGCCCGACGAGCACGCCGGGTCCCAGGTCGTCGCGGGCGGTGAGTTCGTGCGCTGCGCTGGTGCTCATGGGCGGAAGCCTACGGATCGCATCGGTCCTGCACCTAGGGGCATTCCACCCAATTCGGCCGATCCGTGGCCGCAACGTGCAACGGCGTGGCCGCTTTGGGCCGAAGTGCAGGCATACGAGACGAACCTGCACGTTGGGAGCAGCGATGACCTCGATCGACGCACTGGCACGCCAGCTGATGACGAACTACGACGCGAACCGGGATGGTTCCGTCGCGCTTTCGAACGAGACCGAGCGGGTCGACCGTCACGCCGACGGCGGCTCGTGGCACTACGCGACCGTCACGGCACGCCGCGCGTTTCGCGCCGCCGACCAGCTCGGCAACCGCGACGGGCGCGTGACCGAGGCGGAGCTGGTGGCGCTCGGGCGCAGCTACGACACCGGCGAGGCGTTCTGGCTGCCGAACACGAAGGGCGACGGCCGACTCGAGGGCATCGAGGCGCTGCGCGCGTTCGGCGAGGTCGGCGAGGAGACGCTCGGCGTGGTCGGTGCCACGCGCCGCGAAGACGGCGGTGGAACCTTCCTGTCCGCCGATCAGTCCGGCGGAGCGCTCGTCAGCGCCGGCCCGCAGGGCGGGATCGTGCTGGGCGGCAACCGCAGCTCCGGCAACTGGTTCGGTGCGATCGGCGACGCGATGCGCGGTGCCTGGGCCTCGATGTTCGACGGTCACGCCGCGAACGGCAGCTGGCCCTGATCGATCAGGCGCCGACCGGCTGCTCGAGCCTGACCGGCGTGCCGCCGTGCTCCAGCGAGTGCTGCATGCCCTCGAGCACCTGCACGACGTGCAGGCCGTCATGGCCGTCGGAGCGCGGGGTCCTGTCCTCGGCGATGCACTCGAGGAAGTGCTCGACCTCGATCCGCAGCGGCTCGTCCGCGGGCAGGCGCGGGATGTGGATGTCACCCTCGCGCTTGGTGACGTACTCGCCCCACGACCCGGAGCCTTCGCCGGCGGTGTCGCGCGTGAAGCCCTTGTCGTAGACCGTCAGCTTGCGGTCGCTCTCCATGTCGTCGAACACCGCCATCTGCTGCGAGCCCACCACCGTGAGACGACGGACCTTGTGCGGGTCGAGCCAGCTCAGGTGGATGTGCGCCATCGTGCCGCCGGCGAACGTCATGTCGCCGAACACCACGTCCTCGACGCCGTCGTGCAGGTACGACTGCCCGCGAGCGCCGACCTCGACCGGCGTGTCGCCGAGCAGGAACATCAGCGTCGCCACGTCATGCACGCCCAGGCTCCAGAGCGCGTTCTCGTCGCGGCGGAACTGGCCGAGGTTGAGGCGGTTGGAGTACGCGTAGAGCACGTCGCCGAGCTCGCCGCTCTCGATCATGTCGCGCATGCGCAGCACGCCGGGGTGGTACTCGAGCAGGTGCCCGACCATCAGCTTCACGTCGCGTCGCTCGGCCTCGTCCACGAGCTCCTTGGCGTCGCGCGCGGTGAGCGCGAGCGGCTTCTCGATGAACGTGTGCTTGCCCGCCGCGAGGCTGAGCATGCCGAGCTTGTGGTGCGTCGGCACCGGGCTCGCGATCACGATCGCGTCGAGCGAGTCGTCTGTCAGCAGGTCCTCGAGGTCGGTCGTGAACGACACCTTCGGGAATGCCGAGCGATGCTTGTCGTGAAGTTCCGTGCTGAGGTCGCACAGCCACTTCAGGTTCGCGTTCGGGCTGCGCAGCAGGTTGCGCGCCAGGTTCGGGCCCCAGTAGCCGAGTCCGACGAGTCCGACGTTGAGCATCGTGTGTGTCCCTTTCGCGAGCGGAAGCAGTCTCCGCCCGCAAGCCTACCCCGGGGGACGATCGGCCGCCTTACTCGACCTGCACTGCCGCGGCGACGGAGCGACGACGGGCCCGGTCCTCGTTGCCGACGCGGATCGCGTCCATGATCCGTGGCATGTCGATCGTCGCCCGCGACGGGTCGATCCGGAACGCGCTGCGTGGCGGGATGTCGTCCTCGACCTCGAGCAGGCAGAGCGCCGCGTCGGCGGCGCCGCGTGCACGCTCCATGCCCTGGCGCGTGCCGACCGCGGCGGCCACCACGACCGTGCGCGCGCCCCAGCGCCGCAGCCAGTCGGTCACCGCCACCGCTGTGGTGCCGGAGTCCACGATGTCGTCGACGATCACGACCGTCCGCTCGTCGAGGGCTGCGCCCGGCTCGTCACCGATCGAGTCCATCTGTGCGTGCAGGCGCTGCTCGGCTCGATCGATCAGGTGGTCGAGCGTGCTGCCGCGGGCGCCGTGGCGATCGCCGAGTCGTTCGTCGACGTATGCGGTGCCGTCGTCGACGAGCATCCCGATCCGCACCGATCGTGCGTGCGGCGCGTGCAGCGGCTCGACCGGTGCCGGCTCGACGTCCACGTCGAGCTCCATCGAGACGACGTAGGCGAGCGGCATGCCGCCCTCGGTGACACCAGCCACGAGGATGTCGTCGGTGCTCATGCCGAGCGTGTCGAGCGTCTGGCGGAGCGCATCGGCGAGCTGCTCCCCGGCGTCGAATCCATCCTCGAAGCGGCGGCTCAGCAGGGCGTCGGTGAGCATGTCGGGGTCGCGGCGGGCGTGCATGTCGGTTCTCCTGTTCGGGGTGTGCCGGATTCGTTCCGGCACGTTGGATGATGCCGCCCGACGCGCTGCGTCGAACCCGATTCCGACGATCGCTCACGGCGTTGTTGCAGGTGCGCACAGGAATCGGTAGACATTCGTGACGTGTCATGCATAACACGACACCAAAGTCGTATAACCTTGATGGGGAGCCGATCCCCACCGAAGGGAGGCACACGTGAACACAGCACCGATCAGCCAGGCGGCCGCCGCCAACCAGGCGATCCGCACCCCGCCGCGCATCCCCGTCTCGCCGGCGCCGGTGATGGTCGACGCATCGCGTCGGATCCCGCCGGGTGCGCGCAGGATGCCGGCGATCGCACGCCTGCAGCGAACCGAGTTCCTCGACGTGCCGGTCTGGCACGCACCCACAGGTCGGGCGCACAGCGACTGGCCGGTGGTGGAGCTGTATGCGCGCCTCGCCTGGCGCATGGACGAGTTCGAGGCCGACCTGCAGCCGGCCACTCGCGACCGAGGAAGGCAGGGGGCATGAGCCTGACATCCACAGTGATTGCCGTCGCGAACGTGGTCGCGTCGGTGCTGCTGCTCACCTGGATCTTCCGCACCAGACGCCGCCGCGAGCTGCTTGCGGTGGCGCTCGCCGGGGGCTTCGTCGTCGTTGCCGCGATCGACATCGCGCTCGGCGTCCAGGGCTCGCCGTCCGGGTTCGGGCTGGTCGCGGTGCTGCTCGTCGACGTGCTGCTCGTGGCGCTCGTGGCGACGTACGCAGTGCGCTCGCGTCGCGAGCGGATGCGCGAGCGGGCGGCGCGGATCGAGGCCGAACGCGCGGCGGCGCAGATGGAGCGCGAGCTCGAGTGGCAGCGCGAGGAGCGGGCGCTCGCGCTGCGCGACCGCTGCGTCGGCTTCCGCTAGCTCGCCGGCCCGATCGAGCGA
>JAGQUL010000022.1:0-1963 GCA_020438525.1 Thermoleophilia bacterium
GACGGAGCCGGAGACGGCGCAGGCGGCGGCGATGGCGCTGGCGACGGAGCCGGTAGCGGTGACGGAGCCGGAGACGGCGCAGGCGACGGCGCAGGCGGCGGCGACGGCGGTGGTGGAGAGAACACCGGCGTGACCGATCCTGCCGTGACGCCCGAGGCGTCCGAGGTGCCCGAGGGTGCCCGGTCGGTCGCCCCGACCGAGACCGTCGACCCGGCAGCAGTCGTGGACGCCGCAGCGGCGGCCACCACGGACGCAGCCACAGTCGATCCGGCAGCTCCGCAGGGAGCCGTGCAGGACGCCGCAGCGGCGGTCCAGGCCTGATCAACGCGATATCGCGCGCAGGATGCGCGCACTGCACTACCGACACGGGTCGGACGGCATGGACGCCGTCCGGCCCGCGTCACGTGATCGGCCGGTTCACGCGATCCGGGATCGTCGCCATCGCTCGAGCGCCGTCGCCGCTGCGAGCTCCACCCGCGCGAGCGCATGGTCGAGCGGCACCTCCGACGCGGCCGCCGCGGGATGCGCACAGACCCGCTCGCCGCACGTCACGCACGGCCCGGCATCGACCAGGTCGACGTGCCCCGGACGACAGTCGTACTCGTATCCCGATGCCGGTCCGATCACGACGCTCCGCACGCCGAGCGCAGCCGCCATCGCCGCCGGGCCGCTGTCGCCACCCACGAACAGCACCGATCGTTCGAGCAGGCCGCACAGCACGCCCACGCTCGTCTGGCCGACCACGGAGATCGGCGCGTGCCGTACGGATGCGAGCACGGTGTTCGTCGTCGCACGGTCCCCGGGCGTTCCAAGCAGCACCGGATCGAGCCCGATCGAGTCGAGCAGGTCCACGAGCGCGGCCCATCGCTGCGCCTGCCAGCGCCTGCGCCGGCTTCCCGCGCCGACGTGCACGAGCGCGATCGGCCGGGTTGCATCGGCCACCAGTCGTGCCGCGCCGTTGCGATCCGCGAGCCTCGGCCAGAGCCCGAGCGTCGCGGCCTGGTCGAGCGACCCGCCGACGAGCCACGCCAGGCGCAGCATCCGCGCTGCCTGGTCGAGGCGCTCCGGCCATGCCGGATGGATCGCGCGGCGCTGCGCCTCGCCTTCGCGTCGCCACGACGCCCGGAAGCCCGCGTTCACGTCGTCGACGTCGAGCGATGCCGGATCGTCCGGCTCCGCCCAGCTGATCGCGATGTCGAACCGCTCGACGAGCGCCTCGCTCGGCAGCTCGATCGGAACCACCCGGTCCACGTACGGGCACGCCTCGAGCAGCTCGCGCGCGGGCGCTGCCGCCACGACGCTCACCCGTGCGTGCGGATACGTCTCGCGCAGGTGGCGAAGCGCCGGCACCGCGCGCACGACATCCGCGACTCCGCCCGGTCGGATCGCCAGCACCGAGCGCACGTCGGCAGGGTCCGGCCCGAGGCCGGCCTCGTCAGCGTGCGGATGTGCAGGGCCGTGCATGCGCATGGGTGTACCCGCAGCGACGAATCGAACGCACGGCCCACGCCGCGGGAGCACCATCCCGTCGTCGCCATCCATGGCCGAACTCGGCCGCGGCGATGACACGCGGCGGCCAATGGCGCGACGGATTCATTGCTGCACCACTCGCGCGTGCGTCACGCTGCACCTGCAACCGGACCCCAGCTCGAATCCCCCTCCGAGCTCCGGATGCGCAACAAGACTACGACGACGGTCGGTCCTCACGGATCGGCCGGCCCCACCGGACCAGCTGAAGGGATTTCAGCCACCGCGGGCGGCAACCAACGGTGCACGGCACGGACGCCGACAACCGGCGGGGTCGTCGTTCTCTCCCCTCAGGCGGGGGCGCGACTCACGTTGCGCCCCCGTCGGTTCTTCCCGACGCGCTTCGCGCAGCGCGACCTAGCGGATGTAGGCCTCGAGCTTCTTGGAGTCGCGGTAGGACTTGAGCTTCGAGAGGGTCTTGGCCTCGATCTGGCGG
>JAGQUL010000022.1:1989-2346 GCA_020438525.1 Thermoleophilia bacterium
CGACCTCCTCGAGCGTGCGCGGCTCCTCGCCACGCAGGCCGAAGCGAAGCTCGAGCACCTTGCGCTCGCGGTGCGAGAGCGTCTCGAGGATCTCCGCAACCTCGTTGCGGCGCATCTTGCCGGTAACCGCAGCGTCGGGGACCGGGGTGACGTGGTCCTCGACGAAGTCCGCGAGCGACGAGTCTTCCTCGCCGCCGACCGGGGTCTCGAGGCTCACCGGGTCCTGGTTGAGCTTGAGCACCTCGCGCACCTTCTCGGGCGTCATCTCCATCGCCGCGCCGAGCTCCTCGTGCGACGGGTCGCGACCGAGCTCCTGCGACAGCTTGCGCTGCGTGCGGATCAGCTTGTTGATCGTCT
>JAGQUL010000022.1:2501-11964 GCA_020438525.1 Thermoleophilia bacterium
AGGTCCAGGAACTGCAGGCCGCGGTTCTGGTAGCGCTTCGCGATGGAGACGACGAGGCGCAGGTTCGCCTCGATCAGCGCGCGCTTGGCCGCCATGTCGCCGCGCTCGATGCGCTTGGCGAGCGACACCTCCTGCTCGGCCGTGAGCAGCGCGACCTTGCCGATCTCCTTGAGGTACATGCGCACGGGGTCGTCGCCGATCGACGGACCGCCCTTGCCCTCGCTCAGGTCGAGGTCCGCTTCGGTGGCATCGTCGAATCCGACGGGACCGTCGTCGTCGTTGGCCTTGGCCTTGGCGACACGCCGACGAGGCGCCTTGGGTGCTGCTGCTTCCTTGGCTTCGGCGACCGTGAAGGTCTCCTCCTCGGCGGCCGGCTGCTGCTCGTCGTTGCGGGCGGTGTTCTCGCTCACGTGGGTCACGCTCCTGTCTGGTGCCGGCATCGCATCGGCACGCGGGGGGTGGGGCTTGAGCCGGGACAGGAGGAAGAACCACGGGAACCGGCCACCTCCAAGGTCGGTGCAAACTGGAAACCTGTCAAGTAGAAGTTGGCTTAGGCCGATAGACCGCAAATATGGTGCGAATCGTTGACCATCGCCAATCCGAGCGAATGGAACCGGCGACCACGGCATCAAGCGTGTATCTGGGCGGCTGCACGGTGTGGCGCGCCCGTGAAACAACGATTTTCTGAAGGCGAGGCGGCGATGAAGACTCGATCCCTGACAGGAGTGCTCCTCGCGGTGGTGCTCGCATTGGCCATCGCAGTCCCGGCGGCACTTGCCGGCGAGCACGGATCCGGCGGCCGCGGCGACGGATCACACGGGTCGGGGCAGCGCGCGAAGCAGCTGCTGCGCGCCGCTGACCGCTTCGATGCGAAGGCAACCAAGAAGCTCGAGATCGCGAAGAAGCTGCGCGATCGAGCCCTCGAGCTCCGCCGTGGCGCGCTGGGCGACGACGGGTCCGGCGACGACGGCAGCGGCGACGACACGTCGGGCGACGACGGCTTCGACGACTCGACCGATCCCGATTCGAGCGCGCTGGGCGACGGCTTCGACGACTCGTCGGGCGACGACGGGATGGACGACACCGGCGACGACGGGTCCGACGGCTCCGACGACTCCGGGGGCGGGCTGTGCGACCAGCCGGGCGCAGGGTCGATGGACGACGACCTGTCCGACGACACGGGCGACGACTCCACAGATCCGGGCCTCGACGCGACGTGCCGACAGCTGCACAAGGCCGACATGCTCGACAAGCGCGCCGCGACGTTCGAGAAGCAGGCGGCACGCCTGACCGCGCAGGCGAACAAGCTGCGCGCGAAGGCGAGCCGTCAGCTCGGCTCATCGGAGAACCGGGGCGCCAAGCGGATGCTCGCCCAGGCGACGCGACTGCGCGCCAAGGCGACCAAGCTGCGAACTCGCGCCGCCGGCCTGCGCGACGACGCGTCAGCCGACGACAGCCTCGACGAGGACGCGGTCAGCCAGGCCGAGAAGTTCGAGGCGCTCGCGGCGAAGCTCGAGAAGCGCGCCGACCAGCTCGAGGTGCGCGCGGCGCGGCTGACGAAGTAAGGCGAGACGACGGCCCGGCCGGGCTCGTCAGGAGTCGCGACCGCGTGCGCGGGGGTCCAGCTCGCGCTGGCGGGAGCGAAGCTCGACGAGCTCGGCCGCGTCCTCGTCGCTCGGAACGCCGTCGGACAGGCGGGCCCGCAGCTCGCCGAGCCGACGCTCGACGTCCTGCAGCTGCACTGCGCGTGACAGCTCCGTCACGGTCTCGCGCAGGGTCTCGACGTCCTCGGCGCCGACGCGATCACGCTCGGCGAGCGTCGAGAGCTGGGCAACCAGCGCGAACAGCTCCTCGTCGTCGCGCACTCGGGCGGGGGCGAGCGCGGGCGCGCCTCCGTCGACGAGCACGGTTCGTGCTCGTCGATGCACCGTCAGCGTGAACGCCTCCTCGGGCGGCAGCAGCCCAGCGAGCGCGGCGGCCGAGTCGCGATCAGCGAGCTGCAGCGCCACCGCGAGCAGGCGCTTCTCGCGCGTGATCGTCGTGGAGTGCTGGCCGCTGCTCGCCACGCGGCGCGCGACCTCGCGCTCGCCCCGACGCTTCGGCTCCCAGCTGTCCTGCCGGGTCATGCGCAGCGGGCGGGCAGCGCCCACGAGCTCCTGGAACTCCTCCGCCTCGGCGGTGTCGAAGCGCAGCACGTTCTCGACGCGCTTGACCTGCTCGCGCTTGAGCGGGCCGTCGGGCGAGAAGCGCAGCAGCTCGATCGCCTCGCGATAGATCCGGTCGCGCTCGGCGGCATCGGACAGGTCGCCGCTCGCGAGCAGCACGCTCGTGCGGAACGCGAGCAGCGGAACCGCCTGGTCGAGCAGCCCGCGTACCTGCTCCACGCCACCCGGCGCCTTCACCACGTCGTCGGGGTCCTGGTCCTCGGGCATCACGGCGATGCGCACGTCGAGCTCCTTGGACTGCGCCTTCTCGAGCGCGCGTACGATCGCGCCCTGCCCGGCGGGGTCGCCGTCGAGCGCGAAGATCGCGCGCGGCGCGTGGCGCTTGAGCTCCACGACCTGCTCGTCGGTCACCGACGTGCCCATCGATGCGCACACGTTGCGGAAGCCGGCCTGCCAGAGCGCGATCACGTCGAGGTAGCCCTCCACCACGACCACCGCGCCGTCCTTTCGTGCGGCGTTGACCAGTCCCGGCGCGGCATAGAGCAGACGGCTCTTGTCGAAGAACGTCGATCGCCGGCTGTTGATGTACTTGCCCTTGATCGGGTCGTCGTCGCGCAGCTGGCGCGCGCCGAAGCCATGCGTGCGGCCGGCGCGGTCGATGATCGGGAACATCAGCCGGCCGTGGAACGCCTCGCGCCCGGTGGAGCTGAGCAGCCCCGTCGCGTCGAGCTCCTGCTTGCTGAAGCCGCGCTCCATCGCCTTGCGCGTGAGCACGTCGCCGTCGGGCGAGTAACCGAGCCGGAACGCACGTGCCGTGTCCTGGGTGACACCTCGCTCGGCCAGGTAGTCGCGCGCGATCTGCGCGCTCGCAGCGTTCCACAGGGCGTGCTCGAAGAACGCGGTTGCCGCATCGAGCAGCTCGAACAGTCGTCGCCTCGACTGGTGCTGCTTCTGTCGCTGGCCGCCCTGCTCGTACTCGAGCTCCACGCGATAGCGATCGGCGAGGTACTCCACCGCCTCCACGAAGTCGAGGCCCTGCTTCTGCTGCAGGAAGGTGATCACGTCGCCGCTCGCGCCGCAGCCGAAGCAGTGGTACACGCCCTTGGCGGAGTTCACCCAGAACGACGGCGTTCGCTCGTCGTGGAACGGGCAGCGACCGGAGTGCTCGGCGCCGCGCTTGTGCAGCTGCGTGTGGGCGCCGGCGATGTCGACGAGGTCGGCCCGATCCAGCACGGAGTCGATGCTCTGCTGGGTGATCCGTCCAGATGTCGAGGTTCCCGCTCCCACACGTGGATCCTATCGCTCCGGCAACCGCGCCGCGGCACGAAGACGAGCGGGGCGGATCCCGAAGGAACCGCCCCGCGTCGCTTCATCGATGTGGCGTGGACCTCAGTCCTTGCCACCGATCTTGTCGGCAACCCACATGCCGCCCATCAGCAGGCCGACGCCCGCCACGGCACCAGCTGCCGCCATGCCGGCGAACTTCGCCTTGGTGGCCCAGCCGCCGGCAACGCCGTTGCTGGCGCTCAGCACGGTGAGCTGCTCGATCTTGTTGTGGTGACCGAGGTAGGTGCTCATCACGCCCGGCACGTCCCCGACGGGGATCTCATGCCGTGCGAGTGCATGGAGCGTGGCGGAGTCGAAGGTGTGGAACTCCTTCACCGCCTTGTCGAGCTGGTTCGGCAGCACGCGCGGCATGATCTGCATGGCAGTCACGGCGCCGCCCACGCCACCGGCGACGAGCCAGGCGTTGCGCTCGCCGTCGGAGCCGGGAGCGATGGAGTCGGGTGCGACCTTCGAGGCGATCGCCGCGGCGCCGACGCCGACGCCGGCCGCCACCGCGTAGTTGGCTGCAGTTACGAGATTTGCGTTCATCGTGGTTCAGTCCCCTTCGATGCGAATGGTGTGATCGGGTCGGGCGCCTCAGCGGCCGGCCTTGATTTCGTCCTTGATGCGCTGCAGCTCCTTGCCGACCGCATCGTCCACGACCGGCACGGTCGGTGCGCTCGGCGCGCCGGGCGTCGAGCCCGGGACGCGCACGCCGCCACCGCCGAGCAGGTCGTCGATCGCACCCTGCGCTTCCTTGGTTGCCTGGTCTGCCTGGCGGGAGTTCTTGAGCGCATCGCTCTCGAGCTTGTTGAGGTCCTCCATGGCCTGCTTCGCCTGGCCGGTGAGGTCCTTCAGCTGCTTCTTGAGTCGCCACTCGGCGAGC
Organism: Thermoleophilia bacterium; assembly: GCA_020438525.1. The sequence continues at coordinate 6,879 of JAGQUL010000022.1, forward strand.
AGCAGCTCCGCCTTGTCCTTGTCGGTCGAGATCTTCGACTCGAGCGTCGTGATCTGGTTCTTCGTCGTGGTCAGGTCGCCGGCGTACTTCTGCGTGCGCTCGGTGATCTTGCCCAGCTCGTCGCTCAGGCCGAGCTTCTGACCGAGCAGTCGTGACGCGAGGTCGTCGTTGCCCGCAGCCACGGCAGCCTTGGCGTCCGTCTCGAGCTTCTCCACGCTCGCAGTGAGCTTGGAGATCGCCGAGTTGCCGGCCTCGACCGCATTGGTCTGCTCCATGAGCGTCATGCGCAGCTTCGGGAGCAGCTGCTCCTGCTCCTGCAGGGCCCGCTCGAGGCGCTTCGGGAAGTTGCGATCCTTCCACGAGCTCATGAGGCTGAACATCTCCTCGCCGACGCGCTGGCGGATCGAGTCGATCAGGCCGTCGCCCTTGGGCGCGCCCTTGATGACCTCGCCTGCGCCGCCCGAGAAGATGGCTCCTTCTTCGGTCAGGGCCTTGACGATCGCCTCGCTCGGGGCCACGCCTCGTCGCGCTGCCAGGATGCCGGTAACGGCCTCCTCCGACAGCATGTGCGTGCCGTGCCCTCCGCGGAAGAAGCGAGCCGCGTCTGCGCCGATCTCTCCGATGTTGACTGCCACTGTATTCCCCTGTCGTCAAGGGGGTCGGCCCCGCTCCATCGCGGACGCACTCGGGAATTCGATCAGCACCGCAGTGGTGGTGGTCGCCCCTCGTCGCGTGCCGCGATCCCTTTGCCGGCTTCGCCCCGTGTGTCGTTGACGACCGTGATCCCAGGAGTCCCCCGAGGGCCGTCGTCACCCCGCTATCGGGGTCGCTTGGCGGGGCTGTTTCACGACTGATCGAATCCGTCGAGAACAGGCCACGCGTCGGCCTGCCAACCCCGTAACGCGGCTGGCCGCCAACTCGATGTGCGGACAGAGAGCGCTCCGGGTGCATCCATGCGCACCGAGGGTCGGAGACGGGGGAAGTGGAATGACTCAGCTCGTTCGTGCGAGTGCAATTGCAGGCGTGACCGGCGGCGGCCCGATGGCCGCACCGAATGCGCCTGACGCAGCAGCGGGAAGCGACGAGCCCCAGGGGTTCGTCGCGTCCGATCGCGTCAAGGATTCAGGCATCGTCGTCGATCGGCATCCCGCGCTGCGGACCACGCTGCTGATGGGCGGACTGGGAATCCTGGCCGGTGGTGGCATGGCGATCGCCGCGTCGCGCCTGCCGCAGTTCGCGCTGCAGTCGTCGTTCGGCGGCAGCCGGTTCCTGCAGTGGGGCGGCATCGCCGCGGCCGGCATCGGCGCGGTGCTTGCGGGCATCGGCTTCACGCAGGGCGCCGATCGCATCGGCTACGTCGCGAAGGTCGACGGGTCCCGCCAGGACGCGCTTGCCAAGGCAGCCGAGTCCCGGAAGGACGTCGGCGTGGTGCAGATCGACGAGAACTCCTGGGGTGTCGTCGACCTGACCGGCGAGGGCACCGCGATCGACGAGAAGGGCCCGGCCGGCATCAGCATCGGCAAGCCGCCGGTCCCGTTCAACTCGTTCGTGAGCGAGTTCGGCGACGCGTTCGTGCAGCAGGGCAGCGGCTGGCAGAACGTCGGAGCCCCTGATCGGATCGACGCGAGCTCGATCGGTGCCGGGGACCTCGACAAGCTCACGGGCGCGCAGCTCGGCGTGACGCCGGGCGGCGTGCGCCTCGTGATCGGCGACCCGATCGACGGGAAGGTCCACGCGGAGCGTGCGGATGCGATCCGCGACAGCTTCGAGCGCGGCGACAGGAACGTCGCAGTGGTCAAGGTGAGCGGCGGCTACGCTGCGTTCAAGGTCGACGGCGGCGACGTGGGAACCGACGTGCTCGCACGCGGGTTCCGGGTCGAGCCGTTCTCGAGCGTGGAGCTGCTCACGGCCGACGGGCTCGTCGGCGCATCGAAGCCCGCGGGAAGCTACTCGCGCGTGAAGATGCCCGTCGACGACGTGTCGGCGGTGAAGGTCGGCGACGCGAAGTCGCTCGAAGGACGCCGCATCGGCAGCGGCCAGATGCGCCTCGGCTCGGTCGTGGGCACCTACGACTCGGTCAACGCCGCAGGCAGCGAGCTGTTCGAGGCGAACAAGGGCCCGGTCGTGCTGCTGCAGCTCGACGGTGGCGTGGCGGCGTTCAAGGTGCCGCAGACGTTCGACTCGTTCGACACGATGCTCGGGGATGCCAGGCACGTCGCGCTGCTCGATTCGACGACGATCATGCGGCCGGGCACGACCGGCGAGGCGACCCGCGACACGCGCCTGCCGCGCGTGGACGTGACGAAGGTGGCGGTCGCCGACGCGGCGAAGCTCGAAGGCCGACGCATCGGCACCGGCAACGTCGAGCTCGGCACGCTCGTGAAGACCTACCCGAGCGTGGCGGCCGCCGGGGCCGACCAGTTCGAGGCGGGCGCGCCGTTCCGCGTGGTGCTCAAGCTCAAGGACGGCGCGGCGGTCTACGAGTCGAAGCAGTTCAGCGGGTTCGAGACCCTGCTCGGCGGTGCCGGATCGGTGTTCAGCCTCGACCAGTCGAGCTGGGCGACGACGACCGACAACGATCGCGAGGCCGCCGGCGCGGGCCGCGTGAAGGTGATCGACGCGAGCACGCTTGCGGTCGGCGACGCACAGCAGCTGGTCGGCAAGCGCTTTGCGATGGACGGCGCGAAGATCGTCCGGATCTCCGGGATCGCATCCACGCACGGGTCGTTGGCCGACGCGATGAAGACCGCGGCTGCCCAGGGCGGCGACCGCTACGTCGTCTCCCTCAAGGGCGGCGCGGCGATCGTGAAGCTCGACGGCAACGGCAACGATGTCGAGACCGGCATCCAGCCCTACGGCAACCTGACCCAGGTGAACGGCCGGCTCGCGTTCGGCACGTCCGGCGACACGTGGAGCTTCAGGAGCCGCTCGATCCCGTTCCAGACGAACGAGCCGCTCGGCTTCAACCTCAACGTGCGCGGCGAGAACGGTCGCGCGCTCACGTACCTGGGCAGCTTCAGCAGCGAGTCGAGCGCCTACTCGTCGTTCGACGGCAACCTGCACGGCGGGCGCTACGCGGTTGTCCACTCCGACGGACCGGCGGGCTCGTGGCATGTCTACGAGATCGCCGACGGCGGCGGTGGCGGCAGCTGGGACGAGCGTCTCGGTGACGTGACCGCGGTGAGCGACGTCCACTCGTCCTACAACGACTACTACCGACAGACGGAGTCGCCCGGCAGCGAGACGGTGTACCACGTCGAGGAGCGTCGTCGCTGGCGCGAGCGGACGATGGACAGCGGCACGCGTACCACTGCCGACACAGGCGTGCAGCGTGACGAGTCGGTCGACTGGGGCCGCACGAACTCGCTGCGCGCGCAGCGCGAGCGAGAGCGAGAAGAGGCTCGACGACGTGCCGAGGAGGAGGCGCGGCGGCGCGCCGAGGAGGAGCGTCGACGCCAGGAGCAGCAGCGCAACAGCGGCGGCTCGAGCAGCTCCGGCGGAAGCAGCGGATCCGGCGGTGGCTGGGGTGGCGGGTCGGGCAGCGGCTCGGGCGGCAACTCCAACCCCGGCAGCGGCGGCGGCTACGACCCGGGCGGCGGCGGCGCCGGCTCGGACTGGTGAGGTACTGACATGACGACGAGGGAGACCGAGCAATGACTTCGATCACGCTCGCGACGCCGCCGGCCTACGACGGAGTGGTTCCGTACCCGGCAAACGCGCTCGCATACGAAGGCTCGCCGATGGTGACGGAAGCGATGAAGGGTGACCGCTTCCAGTACGTCAAGGAGCTGCAGCAGGCACACGACAAGACCAAGGACGCCCTGACGCTGCTGCGACAGGTCGCGGACGAGCCGGTGATGCCGACACGCAGCGAATCGAGCTGGCGGCTCGTGTCGGCGATCGACGATGCACGTCGGGCGATCTCGCCGTACATGAACCACGTTCCGGGCTCGGAGGGCTTCGAGAACAACGAGGTGCCTCGCTACCTCGTCGACGGCTCGGTGCATCCCGACGACATCGGCAACCCGAAGATGAACTTCGCCGGCAGCGTGCAGATGCACCAGGAGACCGTGATCCACCGCCTGCCCAAGGAGAACCTCGAGGGCGTGAACTGGCAGTCGGTCAAGGAGTCGCTGCGCACGAGCACGCAGATCGACGACCTGCTGATCTGGGGCAACCGCGTCACCGAGAGCGGCCTGCCGGACGTGCCTCGCGCGATCGGCGAGCTGGAGACGCTCGACGCCCAGTTCCTGGCGCTGCTCGAGAACCAGGGCGCGAGGCCCGTCGAGCAGTCGGGGCTGCTGCGCAGGGTCGGTGCACTGCCGACCGGCGTGAAGGTCGCGGCCGTGGGCGCGCTCGCGCTCGGCGTGATCGGCACCGGCATCGCCGTTGCCACCAAGGACTAGCACCAGCACGGAGACAGGGACACACGCACGCACCACGCGCGCGGACGGGATGGGGAGCACCACCATGAGCGACGTACTGACACGAACCGGCGCGAACGCAGGGATCACGCCACCGACCTGGGCGGGCGCCAAGCCGCTGCCGCGACCGGCGGAAGGGCTGGCCTACGACTGGGCACCGTTCGCCACGCCGACCGGCGACAAGTTCGAGTGGGCCCAGCGCCTCGACCGGGCGAAGGGTCTCCTCGACGAATCGCGAGTCCATCTCGACACCCTTGCGGACTACCGGTTCCCCGAGAACCCCGCAGACACGCCGCAGTCGATCCGCGACGCCGTGGACGGCGCGCGCAAGGTGGTCTTTCCGAAGCGGATGGACCTCGGTGAGCTCAAGAACGAGGTGCCGAACTACCTGCCCGACGGGACGATCCACCCCGACGAGGTCAGCGAGCGCCTCTGGACCAAGCCGAGCGTTCGCGAGGAACTCGAGACGGTGCTCTTCCGACTGCCGAAGGAAGACACGAAGACGATGAACGTCGCGGCGGTCGACGACGCGCTTCGCGCAGCCCAGGACTTCACGTACGACATCACCTACCAGACGCCGAGCGGAGCACGCGACCTGCCGAACGTGCAGGCCGCCCGTGAGCGTCTCGACAAGATCCAGGAGCTGCTCGACCACGCGCTGC
>JAGQUL010000023.1:0-568 GCA_020438525.1 Thermoleophilia bacterium
CACGCCCATCCCGTGGTCGATGAAGCAGCGCCGCCCGATCGTCGCACCGGGGTGGATCTCCACGCCCGTCACCGCTCGAGCCACGGTCGACAACACGCGTGCGGGCGTGCGCAGCGGACCGCCCGACTCCCACATCGCATGCGCGACGCGGTACGTCCAGATCGCGTGCAGGCCGGGGGAGTTGAGCACCGCGTCGGCCTTCGATGCGAGCGCCGGATCGCGCTCGATCGCCGCGTCCACGTCCTCGACGACGGCGCGCGCGATCGCACGCACGTGGCCGAGCAGTCCGCGTCGCGGTGCTGTGGGGCGACGCGCGGTCATCAGTCGACCAGGTCCTCGAACAGCACGGTCGACAGGTAGCGCTCGCCGAACGACGGCAGCACGACTACGATCGTCTGGCCCGCGTGCTCGGGGCGTGCGACGACCTTAGCGGCGGCCGCGAGCGCGGCGCCGGAGGAGATGCCGACGAGCAGTCCCTCCTCGCGTGCCGCGCGGCGCGCCCACTCGACCGCCGACTCGCCGTCGATGTCGACGATCTCGTCGTAGACCTCGGTGTCGAGGATCTCCG
>JAGQUL010000023.1:744-12130 GCA_020438525.1 Thermoleophilia bacterium
TCGCGCCAGATCTCCTCGGCGGTGGTCTCGCGGTGGACCTGCGGGTTCGCCTCGTTCGCGAACTGGCGCGCGAGGATCGCATCGTCGCGCTCCGCGACGATCGCCTCCGCCTTGGCGACCGCGCCCTTCATGCCCTCGGCCGCCGGTGTGAGCACGAGCTCGGCACCATACGCCCGCAGCAGTGCACGGCGTTCCTTCGACATCGACTCGGGCATCGCCAGCACGACCTTGTAGCCCCGTGCCGCGCCGACCATCGCGAGCGCGATGCCGGTGTTGCCGGACGTGCCTTCCACGATCGTGCCGCCCGGCTTGAGCAGGCCCTCGCGCTCGGCCGCGTTGACGATCGCCACGCCGATGCGGTCCTTCACGCTGGCGGCGGGGTTCTGGAACTCGAGCTTCGCCAGCACGGTGGCATCGGAGCCGAACAGGCGGTTGATCCGCACCAGCGGCGTGTTCCCCACGACCGTGGTGACATCGGGATGGATCGCGACGTGCGTCTCGGTGGGCATCTTCGTACAACTCCTTGCGTGGGCAATCAACTGCCGTGCATTTCAGCACCGTTTCGCGCGGAATGCGAAATCGGGCCCGTTCTTGCGGAGGCGTAGCCGCGAATTGCGCGTGCGTGCGCCGGTCAGCCGGCAACGTGGATCGACGGGCGGCGCGTCGGATCCGGCTCGTTGGTGCGCAGCACCTCGCGGCACAGCGGCGCTGTGTCGCCCTCGCCGAAGAGCACGTACCGAACCATGTAGCGGAACGGATGCACCTCCGACCAGCCGAAGTAGCAGTGCGGTCGGGTGCCGGTCAGGTCGCGCAGGTACAGCAGCAGCGCCGCGATCGAGTTGGGGACGACGGGGCTCGTCGCGCGCAGCACCCGGAACCCGCCGATGTCGTGACCGGACACCTCGAGCACGCCTTCGAAGTCGGACGGATCTGCTCGCTCGATCTCCAGGAAGAGCAGCTGTCGCCCCTTGGGGATGCGGTTGTCCTCGCGCTGCTCGCGCTCCTTGCGGGCGTACTCCGCCCGGGCGTTGCCGTCGCGTGGCCGGTGCGCCAGCAGGTGGATCCCGCCGGCCCGTGCGGCCTGCTTCACGTATGCCGCGGCGGCATCGTCGAGCTCGATCCGGCTCGTGCGCAGCTCGGTCGTTCGCCACACGCGCGACGCGAACGACGACATCACGATCAGCACCACGAACACCAGCGAGATGGTGATCCCGTCGGGCCGCTTGAGCTCGTTCGCGATCAGCGCATACGTGAGCGCAACCGCGACCGTGGCGAACGCGATGCCCGCGCGTCGCTCGCCCTTGCGCCAGGCCGACAGCGCGACCGCGAACGCCGCGGAGATCATCATCGCGAGCACGCCGGTGGCGTACGCTCCTGCCTGTCGATCCACGCGCGCGCCGAACCAGATGGTGACCGCCATCGCGAGGCCCGTGTAGACGAGCACGAGCGGGCGCACCAGGGTCGCCCACTCGGGCGCCATCCCGTAGCGCGGCAGGAAGCGCGGCACGATGTTGAGCAGGCCCGCCATCGCCGACGCGCCCGCGAACCAGAGGATCGTGATCGTCGAGAGGTCGTAGACGTTGCCGAAGCCCTCGCCGATCCTGCCGTGCGCGTACCACGACAGCGCGCGCCCCTCGGCCTCGCCGTCGGCGGCCACCAGGGCCTCGGGCACGTGCAGCGCCGTGACCACGCTCGTCGCCACCAGGTACACGCTCATCACCGCCGCAGCCGCGAGCAGCAGCCGTCGCGTGTTGCGGATGCGCAGCTCGAGCCGGCGAGCCGGGTCGTCGTCGCTCGTGCCGGGGGAGACGTGCGGCATGAGTCCCACGCCCGTCTCGAAGCCCGACAGGCCCAGGGCGAGCTGCGGGAACACGACGAGGGATGCGAACAGCACGCCGAGCGGCGAGCCAGCCTCGTCGCGAACCGAGTCCCACCAGTTGCTGGTGAACGACGGGTCGCGGATCGCGTCGACGATCCCATAGCCCGCGACCACCGCGGTCAGCGCGAGGTAGGCGAACACCACCACCAGCGCGACGCCGATCACCTCGCGAAAGCCGCGCAGGAACACCGCTCCGAGCACGGCGAGCAGCACGAGCGTCACGCCCACCGGATGCCCGCCGAGCGCCTCGGGCAGCAGCGGGCTCTCCACGATGTGCGCGGTGGCGTCGGCGGCTGATACCGTGATCGTGAACAGCCACGCGGTGAAGACAAATCCGAGCAGCGTGAGCACGATCAGCTTGCCGCGCCAGAACCCGAGCAGCTGCTCGATCATCGCCACGGAGCCCTGGCCGTCGGGGCTGGCGGCGGCAACACGGCGATACACCGGGAGCACGCCCAGCAGCGTGAGCAGCACGACGAGGATCGTCGCGAACGGCGCGAGCGCCCCGGCGGTGACCAGCGCGATGCCGGGGAGGTAGCCGAGCGTGGAGAAGTAGTCGACGCCGGTCAGGGCGAGCACCTTCCACCACACGTGCTCGTCGGCGTGCTGTGCAGCAACCGGACCCTCGGGCTGCTCGGGCTCGCCCTGCAGCCAGCGTGCGAATCCTGCCCGGCCACGCGGCTCGGCGGCTGCTTCGGGGTCGTCGTCGTTCATCGTGGGGTGGATCCTGTCACTGCGGGGTCCGTGATGCACAACTGACGCACGCCGCAGCCGGGTCGGGCTACCATCCGTTCCACGGCTGCGGCCACCGCCGCAGCGCCATGGTTGCCGAGAGCGAAAGGAGGGGGAAGCACATGTCCGACGAGTCGCACGCGACCATCTCGCGCACCGCCAGCGACTGCGCGATCTGTCGCCGCTCCGTGCTCGTCGGCGAGCCGCTCACCCCCTTCAGCGACCCGCGCTCCGACCGCGTGATGGCGGTCTGCGGGCTCTGCCGCGACAGCGCCGTGGCGCGCGGCTGGACCCACGCCGGCGAGCCGGTTCGCCGGCGCGGCAGCGCGCGGCTCAGGGTCGAGCACGTCGGCGGCGGCGACGGCCCGTCGACCCCGCTTGCGCTCGCGCCTGCCCCACAGTCGCAGTCCCCCGCCGAGATGAGCGCCCCGCAGGTCGCGATTCTCGAGCGCGCGATCGGGCTCGATGCCCGACACGTCGATGCGGGCGACGATTCGGCGCTGCGAGCGCTGCAGGATCGCGTACGCCGCCAGCAGCTCGAGCTCGAGCACCTGCGCCGCGAGCTGCATCCTGCACGGCGCGCGGAGGAGCAGCGGATCGCCGAGCGCCAGCAGGCGCAGCTGCGCGAGCTTCGCGCCGAGCTGGCCGACCGCGAGCGGCGCATCGAGCAGCTGCAGCGGGCCAGGCACGACGAGACGAGCCCGATGCGCATGAGCGCGCATGCGCTTGCAGCCTTCAACCAGTCGCGCGACCTCGAGCGCATGGCGCGGATCGCGCGCACGCTCGGCGACCCGGTCGTGAACGTCCACGACGAGGGCCCGGGCATCCCCCGCCGGGTGCGCATCACGCTCTCGTGGGACATCGCCTGGTACGAGTTCATGGTGAAGCTCGACCTGGGCATGGGGCGCGCGAGCGTCCACGAGACCGGCACCGGCGGCGATCCCACGCAGCTCCCGCTCGAGCTTCGCCGCGCGAACGCCGGCTGGAGCGACAGCGGCCTCAAGCTCACCTGACCTCGCCCGCGCCGAGGTACCTGCTCCCCGCTCGCGTGGTGGCCCGGCCTGCCATGATCCGCGGCCCGATGTGGCCCGACGCATGCTCCGATCCTCGACGCACCCACATTAGCATTCGCTAATATAGCGATCACTAAGTACAGGTCGATGCGAGGAGCCCAGCCATGAAGATCCTGCCTACCACGATCGTCGAGCACGCGCCGATGCCGCCGCGCGGCGACCACCAGCTGCGCTTCGGCCAGCTCAACGCCCACAACTTCTTCGACACGAGGGACGACCCCTCGACGCAGGACCCGGTGCTCGACCGCGCCGCCTACCGCGAGCACGTCTCCAAGCTCGCCGCGGCGATCCGCGACGGGCTCGGCGCGCCCGACGTGATCACGATGCAGGAGGTCGAGAACGTCAAGGTGCTCAAGGACCTCGTGGCCAGCGAGGCGATCCGCGACCTGGGCTACGTCCCGGTCCTTCGCGAGGGTACCGATCCCCGCGGCATCGACAACGCGATCCTCTACCGCCCCGACGCGGTCACGCTCACCCAGGTGATGCAGATCGATCCGCTCCGCATGAACGACGCGGGGCGCGGATCGCGACTGTTCACCCGACCGCCGCTCGTTGCGACGTTCGCGATCAACGGGCGCGACCAGGCGACCCGTGGCGTGCGCGAGGTCAACGTGATCGCCGCCCACCTCACGTCGAAGCTCGGCGGTGCGGATGCCGCGGCCAAGCGGCTCGAGCAGGCCAGCGTGATCGCCCGCTTCGCGCAGGGGCTCCAGGCCGTCGACCCCGGTGTGGGCGTGCTCGTCGCAGGCGACTTCAACATGGAGCGCAGCGAGCCCGAGTTCGCGCCGCTTCGCCACACCGTGAAGGGCGCGGCGCTCGTCGACGCGACCGCATCCATCCCCTCGCGGAAGCGGTTCACGTGGCGCGACGGCCACAAGCACCTGCAGCTCGACCACGTGCTGGTCTCGAAGAACATCGCGCCGAACCTCGACACCGTGGTGATCCCGCACATCTCCACGCGGATCTCCAAGGGCGCCGCGTCGGACCCGGTCCGTGCCGAGGGCTACTCCGACCACGACCCGGTCGTCGCGACGTTCGCGGGTTGAGGCACGGGGCGACGACGACCGGGTCGTCTCGTCACTCGGACATGCTTGATCCCGCGACCCGGTCATAGGCCGGGTTGCGGCGATCCGCGAAGAACGTGATCGCGACGATCCCCACCACGAAGCCGGCGAAGTGCGCCATGTACGCCACGCCGCCATCGAGCGCGGCGGGGGCGAGCAGGCTTCGCCACGTCGCCACGAGCTGGATCAGGCCCCAGCCGCCGGCGACGATCCACGCCGGCAGCCACGCGAAGAACGGCGGGAAGACCAGCGTGAGCATCGGCATGCGCGGATAGAGCAGCACGTAGCCGCCGATCACTGCGGCGATCGCCCCGCTCGCTCCGATCGTGGGCGTGGTCGCCGATGCGGCGACGGCTACCTGCGCGATTCCCGCGACCATGCCGGCCAGGACGTAGAAGCCCAGGAATGCGAGCGGGTGCATCGCGTCCTCGACCGTGGATCCGTACACCCACAGGAACAGCATGTTGAAGAACAGGTGGAGCATTCCGCCGTGCAGGAACATGCTCGTGACGAGGGTGAGCGCCGGCGCGTGCTGGTCGACCTGGGCGGTCAGCTGGCGCGGCTGGGGATCGAGGATCCCGCCGTCGACCACCACGACCGCGTCCTGGTTCGCGCACCTGCCGCTGATCTCGCACGGGATCGCGCCGTACTCGACCTGCCACACGTCATGCTGCGAGATCTGCCGGGTCGAGCCCTCGACCTGTCGATCCGCGGGCAGCATGCCGGCCACGTAGACGAGCACGTTCACGAGGATGAGCGCGATCGTGATGATCGGCAGGTGCCTCGTCGGCAGCGCGTCGCGGAGCGGCAGGAACATGCGACTGGGTGGACGCCCGCAGGGTGGGCGGCGCGATCAGCCCTGGCTCTGCAGGGCGATCGGCTTGTGCTGCCAGCTCGTGCGTGCACGGCCGGTGTACACGTCGGCGATCGGCCGGACCATCGAGATCCGCTCGAGCGCGACCTTCTCCGCGGCCTCGTGCGGCGGGATGCCGAGCTCCTGTGCCAGGTCGAACACGCGGGTCAGGTTGTCGTAGATCTTCTCGACGCGCTTCTTGGCTCGATCGCGGTTGTAGCCGCCGAGCTCCTCCGACACGTTGATCAGGCCGCCGGCGTTGATCACGTAGTCAGGGGCGTACAGGATGCCGCGGTCGTGCAGCAGCTGGCCGGTCGTGTCGGTGTCGAGCACGTTGTTGGCTGCGCCCGCGATGATCTTCAGGTCGCCGGACGCGGAGAGGCGGTCGACGTTCTCCGGATTCACGATGCCACCGAGCGCGCACGGCACGAAGATGTCGGCCGGCACGTCGTAGATCGCGTCGGGTGCGACGCTCGATGCGCCGGTGGCCTCGGTGACGCGGGCCACGTTGTCGTCGTGGATGTCGGTCAGCGTCAGCGTGGCGCCGGCGTCGACGAGGTGCTTGGCGAGGTAGCTGCCGACGTGGCCGGCACCCTGCATCGACACGCGCAGTCCCTCGAGCTTGTGGGTGCCGTACACCTTCTTCGCTGCTGCGCGGATGCCCTGGAACACGCCGAGCGCGGTCATCGGGGACGGATCGCCCGAGCCGCCGTCGGGCGAGTCGATGCCGGTCACGTACGGCGTCTCCATCGCGACGTAGTCCATGTCCTGCGTCGCGGTGCCGACGTCCTCGGCCGCGATGTAGCGACCGTTGAGCGTGTCGACGAACCGGCCGAGCGCGCGGAACAGCGCCTCGCTCTTGTCCTTGCGCGGATCGCCGATCACGACCGTCTTGCCGCCGCCCAGGTTGAGCCCGGCGACCGCGGCCTTGAAGGTCATGCCGCGCGCCAGGCGCATCGCGTCGACGATCGCCTCGCGCTCGTGCTCGTACGGCCACATGCGGATGCCGCCGAGCGCCGGGCCGAGCGTCGTGTTGTGGATGCAGATGATCGCCCGCAGGTTCGTGTACGGCTCGTGGCACATGACCACCTGCTCGTACTGGTACTCGTTCATGAGGTCGAACAGCTCGAGGCCGGCGGCGTCGGCGGCGCGCGCGATCTCGGTGGTGGACGTCGGCGTCATCGTGCTCATGGGGGCGGGACCTTCCTGACAGGCGACTGACACCCGGGGTGTCGGCGCGGGGAAACGCGGGGCGTCGGGGGCGGTGTGGACCCATCCGACCAGCGCCTCCGACAACGCACCGATGCTACCATACGATCGATTCCGGGCCGGCCCGCTTCCGCGTGCGGGCGCGCCCGCGTGACTGGAGCGAGACGTGCCTGCAGCGATGGACAAGACCGCCCGCACCGGTGCGGTCGCGGCGGGCCACGAGGCCGTCGCCCGCGTCGGTGCAGAGGTGCTCGAGCTCGGTGGAAACGCCGTCGACTCGGTCGTGGCCATGGTCGCTGCCGGATGCGTCTGCGAGCCGACGCTCACGTCGCTCGGCGGCGGCGGTTTCATGATCGTCGGCGGTGGCGCCGACCTGATCCCGCCGGTGATGCTCGACTTCTTCTCGCGCCAGCCCGGCCTCGACCACGCCGACGAGCTGGCGCCCTGGGAGGTGCACGCGCTCGAGCTCGACGGCATCGTGCTTCGCTACGGCACCGGTCCTGCCTCGGTTGCGGTGCCCGGGATCCCGCGCGGCATCGCCCGCGCCGCGGAACGCTACGGGCGACTGCCGCTGCGCGAGTCGCTCGCGCCGGCCACGCGCCTGGCGCGCGAGGGCGTGCCGCTGACCCGCACCCAGGCCGGCGAGCACGCCATCAACGCACCCCTCGTGTGCCGCGACCCGCACGGTCGCGAGGTCTGGCTGGTCGACGGCCAGGTGCGCGGCGAGGGCGACCTGTTTCGACAACCGGCGCTCGCCGACGCGCTCGACGAGCTCGCGCGAACCGACGGCGAGTCGATGTACACGGGTTACGTTGCGGACGCGATCATCCGCTGGAGCCGCGAGCGTGGAGCGCGCATCTCCCGCGCCGACCTCGAGCGGTTCGAGGTGCACGAGCGCGTTCCCGACATGCTCTGCGTGGGCGACATCTGCATGTACGCCAATCCCGAGCCGTCGATGGGTGGGGGTATCGCGGTCCGGCTGCTGCAGGAGATGCTCCAGGCCGGTGCCGCCGCTGCGCTCGGCGAAGGCGGGCGCCGCGAGACGCGCGACCTGCTCGTCGGTCGAGCGATCGCACGGGTCCTGTCGCAGCTCGACCCGCCGCGCACCAGGCCGCCCGAGCACGGCGAGCCCGTCGCCGTGAGCAGCGTCGACGATGCCGCCGCCGCATCCGCGTCGCTGCACGACGCGATGGCCGATGCGATGCACGACCGTGGTGCGGGCGAATCCGGGGGTGGCGGGCTTGCTCGATCGCCAAACACCACCCATGTATCCGCGATCGACGGCGACGGAATGATGGCAGGAGCCACGACGACCGTCGGCTATGGCGCAGGTGAGTTCGTGCCCGGGTTCGGCATCCAGCTCAACAACATGCTGGCGGAGTACGACCACACCATCGTGCGCATGCCGGGCACCACCGTGCCGAGCATGATGACCCCGGCGATCCTCACGAGCCCGCGGACGCTCGTCCAGCTCGGCTCTGCGGGCAGTGACAGGATCCCTGTCGCGATCGCGCAGATCCTCGAGCGGATGTGGCACGGCACGCCGCTGGAGGAGGCGATCCGAGCACCCCGGTTCGCGTGGGACGGAGCCGCGCTGCACGCCGAGCCGGGGCTCGATCCCGACGCGCTCGATGCGCTCGAGCAGGATCAGGAGCTCGTGCGCTGGACCCAGCGTGACCCGTATTTCGGCACGGCGAACGGAACCGCGCTGCGCGGTGGTCGTCCCCATGCAGCGGGTGATCCGCGTCGCGAGGCCGCCGGCATCGTGCTCTGACCGGAAGAGCCGACAGCGGCCGATTCCCGTAGACGGGCATCGACCGCTGCAGCTGCGAGGAGCGATCCGCCGACGGTGCGTTGCCGGCGGGCTCCCGTGCCGTCAATCGGTTCGCTACTGCAGCAGCGAGAGGACCGAGGCGGTCGACTGGTTGGCCTGCGCCAGCATTGCGGTGCCGCTCTGCTGGAGGATCTGCAGCCGGGTGAGGTTCGTCATCTCCGACGCCATGTCGACGTCGCGGATGCGGCTCTCGGCAGACATCAGGTTCTCCTGGTAGATGCCGAGCGCGTTGACCGTGTGCTCGAGGCGGTTCTGGATCGCGCCCATCACGCCGCGGGATCGCGAGATCTCGTTCACGACCTCGTCGATGTCGGCGAGCTCGGTGATCATCGTGCCGGCGGTGCCCTGGTTGAAGTTGTCGAACACGTCCACGATCGTCCGGCCGTTGGTCGGCGTGGTGAACGTGGTGAGGTCGACCATGTTGAACGACAGGGTGTCGCTGGTCGTCTGGTTCGGTCCCACCTGCAGCGTCACGGCGGCGCTGCTGTTGAGCAGCTGGATGCCGTTGAAGTTCGCGCCGGTGATCATTCGGCCGACCTCGGCGCTGAGCTGTGCGACCTCGGTCGTGATCGCCATCTTGGCGTTCGCGTCGTTCGTGCCGTTCATGTACTGCACGGCAAGCTCGCGGACTCGATGCATGATGTCGTGCAGCTCGGTCATCGACCCTTCAGCGGCCTGGACGAGGCTGATGCCGTCCTGGGCGTTGCGCTGGGCCTGTGCGATGCCGCGGATCTGGCCCCGCATGCGTTCGCTGATGCCGAGGCCTGCCGCGTCGTCGGACGCTCGATTGATGCGGAAGCCCGAACTGAGCTTCTCCATCGACTTCGAGAGTGCGTTCGATGTCACCATCAGGTTGCGGTGACCGTTGAACGCCTCGACGTTCGTGTTGATGCGAAGACCCATGACGAGTCGTCCTCCGTGACGCGATGTGGTGGTCTCCCCCCGAAGTTCCACCGGGGGTGTCTCGGCAACGTCCTGCCGCCTCGACAGCAACCACATCGACCACAGTGGATCAACGCTTGAAACGATCCTAGCAAGCTCGCAAAATTGCAAAAACGCCGACCGGTGCGGGTCGACGCCAAGCTCGGCGGGCGGGCTGCTCCGTGGGGCGACGCGACCCGAAGGCCGCGCCGCCCCGTGGAACCGGAGGAGCACCCGTCGAAGGTGTTACTGCAGCAGCGCGAGGACTGCCTGGGTCGACATGTTCGCCTGCCCGAGCATCGCGGTGCCGCTCTGCTGGAGGATCTGCAGTCGCGTGAACTGCGTCATCTCCGATGCCATGTCCACGTCGCGCACGCGGCTCTCGGCGGCCATCAGGTTCTCCTGGTAGATGCCGAGCGCGTTGACCGTGTGCTCGAGGCGGTTCTGCACGGCGCCCATGGTGCCGCGGGCCGTCGAGATGCCGTTGACGAAGTCGTCGACGTCGGCCAGCACGTCCGCCATGGAGCCGGTTGTGCCTGTGTTGAAGTTGGTGAACATGGTGTTGATCGAGTTGCCGGCGGTGGACGTGATGCTGCCGAGGTCGAGGCCGCTCAGGTCCACGAACAGCTGGTCGCTCGCGGTCTGGTTCGGGCCGACCTGCAGCGTGATGCCGGCGGTCGAGCCGTCGAGCAGCGTCACGCCGTTGAAGTTGGCCCCCGTGATCATGCGGGCAACCTCGGCGCTGAGCTGTGCCACCTCGGTGGTGATCGCCATCTTGGCGTTGGCATCGTTGGTGCCGTTCTGGAACTGCACGGCAAGCTCGCGGACGCGGTGCATGATGTCGTGCAGCTCGGTCATCGAGCCTTCTGCGGCCTGGACGAAGCTGATGCCGTCCTGGGCGTTGCGCTGGGCCTGGGCGAGGCCGCGAATCTGGCCTCGCATGCGCTCGCTGATGCCGAGACCGGCTGCGTCGTCGGATGCGCGGTTGATGCGGAAGCCCGAGCTGAGCTTCTCCATCGACTTCGAGAGCGAGTTCGACGTGACCATCAAGTTGCGATGGGCGTTGAACGCATCGACGTTGGTATTGATCCTGAGACCCATGGTGAGTCGTCCTCCGTGACGTATGTGGTGTTCCGCTCGCCCGGAATCCCCCCGGGGAGTGTCAGCGACGTCCTGCCGCCTCGACCCTCCGCTCATCGGCAGCGCCTCGCAGGACCTTTAGAGCAAATATCCAAATTTGCAAAACCATGATTGCGGTGCGCCCGATGCAAGCGTCTTCGGGGCGTGTTCCGCTGTGGGCGCGAACGGGTAGGCGATGCCTGCGATGTCGCATCAACCCGACGAATTCCTCACCGTGAACGAGGCCGCGCAGATCCTGCGCGTCAGCGCCACGACCGTCCGCAACTGGGCGGCCGACGGCCGGCTCGCCGAGCAGCGAACCGCAGGCGGGCATCGTCGATTCCGCGCGAGCGAGGTGCAGAAGCTCGCGCGGAGCGTGATGCCGACCGCCAAGCCGAGCGTGCTGGTGATCGACGACGATCCATCGATCCGGTACGTGCTTCGAGAGGCATTCGGCGCGGTGGGATTCGAGGTTCGCGAGGCCGAGTCCGGGCTGCTCGGGCTGGATTCGCTCGACCAGTCGCCGCCGTCGCTCGTGCTGCTCGACATCATGATGCCGGGCATCGACGGATTCCAGGTGATGAAGTACCTCGACCAGTTCGGCGTGAAGGTGCCGGTGCTCGCGATGAGCGCGCTCGGACCTCGGGTCGAGGAGCGTGCCCGCGAGCTGGGCGCCGACGGGTTCATCGCCAAGCCGTTCGA
>JAGQUL010000005.1:0-23120 GCA_020438525.1 Thermoleophilia bacterium
TGTTCATCGCCACCGCGAACGTGCTCGACTCGATCCCGGGACCGCTGCGCGACCGCATGGAGGTGATCGAGTTCGACGGGTACACCGTGGACGAGAAGGTGGAGATCGGCAGCCGCCACCTCTGGCCGCGCCAGCGCGATCGTGCGGGACTGCGCGAGGACGAGGTCACGATCTCGGACGAGACCGTGCGGACGATCGTCACCGAGTACACGCGCGAGGGCGGCGTGCGCCAGCTCGATCGCTCGCTCGCGACGGTCGCTCGCAAGACCGCGACCCGTGTCGTGGCCGGCGATGCGGAGCTGCCGCTCGACGTGGACCCCGATCACGCGCGTGCCGCGCTCGGCAAGCGTCGCGTGTGGCAGGAGAGCGCCGAGCGAACCGCGGTTCCCGGAGTGGCGACCGGCCTCGCGGTCACCGGCACCGGTGGCGACGTGCTGTTCGTCGAGGCGACGGCGATGCCGAGCGCCAAGGGCGACGGCGAGCTGGTGCTCACCGGCCAGCTCGGCGACGTGATGCGCGAGAGCGCTCGCATCGCGCTGAGCCACGTTCGCGCGAACTCGGAGCGGTTCGGCATCGACCCATCTGCCTTCGAGGGAAGGACGTTCCACCTGCACGTCCCCGCGGGCGCGATTCCGAAGGACGGCCCGAGCGCGGGTATCACCATGGCAACGGCGCTCGTGTCGCTGCTCACGGAACGTCCGGTCCGACACACGATGGGCATGACCGGCGAGCTCACGCTGCAGGGGAAGGTGCTCCCCATCGGCGGGGTCAAGCAGAAGGTGCTGGCCGCGCATGCAGCAGGTCTCACGGAGGTCATCGTCCCCGAACGGAACCGCTCCGACCTCGATGACGTACCCCGGGACGTCCGTGATGCGATGTCGTTCCACCCGTCGCTGCTGCTGCACGAGGTGATCGACCGGGCGCTCGAGCCTGCACCGGTTGCCACCTCGACCGGGCCGGTGGGCACATCGCGGGGATGAAGAACCCGCATAGGCGTGCAGGCCTCGCCTGATCGCCCGCGAATCCCTGCTACGGTGCCGGCGACCTGCGAACGGCCGGCCCGTGCGCACGTACCGAACCGATTCCGGGAGCCGCAATGAAGTCGATCGTCAGCTGGTGCCTCGACCGGCGATCCGTCGTGATCCTCGCCACGGTGCTGGTGCTCGTGGGTGGCGTGTTCGGAGCAACGCAGCTTCGCCAGCAGCTGTTCCCGGACTTCGACTTCCCGTTCGCCATCATCACGATGGACGCGCCGGGAATGGATGCGCTGACCCTCGACGACCAGGTCGCACGGCCGGTCGACCGTGCGGTCTCGGCGGTCGAGGGGGTCGAGAACGTCACCACGGTGGCGTCCGAGGGCCGGCTTCGCGTGTATGCGGAGCTGTCGTACGGGCTCGATACCGGCGCGATCGAGGACGACATCTCGAAGGCGATCGGCGAGCTCGACCTGCCGCCGGCCGTGGCCGATCCCGAGTTCGCGGGCGGCTTCCAGGACCAGGCCGTCGTGCTCGCCACGATCAGCGCCGACGACGGCGACCTGGCGTCGCTGACCGATTCCGCGTCGCAGGTGAAGGCCGACCTCGAAGCCGTCGACGGCGTGGGACGCGTCGACGTGGCAGGCGGCTCCGACCCGCGCATCCTCGTCCAGGTCAAGCCGCCGGCGCTCGCCGCCGGCGTGACCCCGCAGCAGGTTGCAGACGCGATCGAGGCGAGCGACTCGCGCGCCAACGTAGGTGTCGTGGCGAGCGGGAAGGGTCCCGTGGGCGTCGTCGTCGAGGGCGCGGACGTGTCGGGTGACACCGATCGGCTGACGTCGCTCGTCGTGGACGGCCGCGAGCTCGGTTCGATCGCGACGATCCAGCAGATCGACGCCGCCGACAGCGGCTTCGCGCTCGTCAACGGCAAGCCGGCGCTCACCGTGTCCGTGTTCCGCAAGACCGGGAGCGACGAGGTCTCGACCGTCGACGGCGCGGTGGACGTGCTCGACAAGGCCGGCACGGACATCGACGGAGCGACCGTGTCGGTCCTGTACGAGACCGCAAGCGACATCCGCGCATCGATCAAGGGCCTGGTCGTAGAGGGCGCGCTCGGCGCGCTGTTCGCCGTGATCGTGATCTTCCTGTTCCTGCGCAGCGTACGCGGAACGCTCGTCGCGGCGGTGTCGATCCCCACGTCGATCGTGTTCGGCCTGCTCGCCGCGTGGATGCTCGGGCTGACGATCAACATCATCACGCTCGCCGGCCTGACCATCGCGATCGGTCGCGTCATCGACGACGGCATCGTGGTGCTCGAGAACATCCACAAGCACCTCGAACGAGGCGAGCCGCGCCGCCGCGCGATGGTCGACGGCACCACCGAGGTCGCGACCGCGATCGCATCGAGCACGATCGCCACCGCGGCGGTGTTCCTGCCGATCGGACTGGTCGGCGGGCTGATCAGCGAGATCTTCCTGTCGTTCTCGATCATCGTCACGGTCGCACTGCTCGCATCGCTGCTCGTCGCGATCACCGTGATCCCCGTGATCGGCAGCTTCGTGCTGCGTCCCTCCGACTCGCCCCACGACCCCGACACGGATCGACTCGCGCGCGCGGTGGTGCCGGCCACGAGGTTCGGCATCCGCTGGCGCTGGCCGGTGCTCGGTGTCGCGCTGCTGTCGATGTTCGCCGTGTTCGGCGCCGTGGGCGCCGGTGCGATCCCCACCCAGTTCCTGCCCAGCGAGGGCGCCGACCAGGTCTACGGCTCGGTGCAGCTGCCCCCCGGAACCAGCGCCGACGACGCGCGCAGGAAGCTCGCCCCGCTGGACAAGGCGATCGGCGCGGTCGACGGCCTCAAGGACGTGCAGCTGACCTACGGCATCCAGAGCGGCAACGCCGCGTTCGACCCGACGATCGGCACGAGCACCGCGGAGTTCTTCCTGACCCTGAAGAAGGGCACCGACGGCCAGCAGGTCGAGAACGACCTGCGCGCGTTCGGCGAGCAGCAGTACCCGGGCGCGTTCGGCGTGCAGGTGCTCGAGGACGGCCCGCCGAGCGGCAGCTTCCAGGTCAACATCGACGGCAAGGACCTCGATTCGATCGCGACCGCAGCGCGGACGATCCAGGATCGGCTCGAGCAGGATGCGAAGTCGTGGAAGCTCGTCGAGATCGAGGCACAGGCCGCGCAGTCGATCCCGCAGGTGCTCGTGCGCCTGCGCCCCGACGTGAACGTCGACCCGGCCGCCGTTCAGGACACCCTGCGCGGCGTGACCACGCCGATCGACATCCCTGCGACCGGAGACGCGACCCCGATCAGCGTCGGGGCCGCGACCCAGGTGTCGGCCGACCCGAAGGTGCTCGGCGGCCTGCCGATCACCACGCGCGACGGAGCCACCGTCACGCTCGGCCAGGTCGCGACGTTCGAGCAGGTCGACGCGCCGTCGTTCGTGAACCGGGTCGACGGCACGCTCTCGGGCACGATCACCGCCCGCATCCTCGACCAGGACACCGCCGGCGTGACCAAGGACATTCGCTCGGAGATCGAGAAGCTCGACCTGCCCAAGGGCGTGACGCTCGACTGGGACCAGGGCGACCAGGCCTTCGTGCAGGAGATGTTCACCGACATGGGGATCGCGATGCTCGTGGCGATCACGCTCGTGTTCTTCGTGCTCGTGCTCTTCTTCGGATCGCTCGCGCACCCGTTCACGATCCTCGCCCCGATCCTGTTCAGCTTCATCGGCTCGTTCGGCGCGCTGCTGCTCACCGGCCGCGCGCTCGGCCTGCCGGCGATGATCGGGCAGCTGCTGCTGATCGGCATCATCGTGTCGAACTCGATCCTGCTCGTGGACGCGACCCTGAAGATGCGTCGACGCGGGCTGCACCGCGACGACGCGCTCGTCCACGCCGCGCAGCTGCGCGTCCGCCCCGTGCTCATGACCGCCGGTGCCACGATCGCCGCGCTCACGCCGCTCTCGCTCGGCATCTCGGGCGAGGGCGGGATCATCAGCAAGTCGCTCGGCACCGTGGTGATCGGCGGACTGCTCGTCGCCACGGCGCTCACGCTCGTGATCGTGCCGGCGGTGTTCCGCCTGCTCGACCGCGACCGCGACATGACCGCCCACGACGACGAGGATCCCAGGTCCACGCCGGTCGACGAGCGCACGCCGGTGGCATCGGGAAGCTGAGAATCGGGAACGGGACCCACACGATGGCTCACCCTCCCCACGATCACGTGCGACGACGACCCTCGGCCCGGCTTGGAACGCTGGTGCCGATGCTGCTGGTCGGTGCGCTCGTCGCAACCGGCTGTGGCTCCGATTCGTCGCCCGGCGCCGCGCTGAAGCAGGACGAGCCGGCCACGCCGAAGCCGGTCACCGTCCCGACGACCGACGAGGACCTCGACGCCGAGGTCGGCACGGCGACCGTGGCGCTGCTGCGCGGCGCCGGCTGCGAGCTCGGCACCTACCCGCTCGAGAAGGCCGAGCACGTCGACACCGTCGACGAGCTCGACCACAAGTCGTTCCCGCCGACGAGCGGCCATCACTTCGAGGTGTGGGCCCCGTTCGGCCTGTACGACGAGCCCGTCGCCGATGCGTACGCCGTGCACAACCTCGAGCACGGCGGCGTGACCGTGTGGTTCGGCAACGGCGTTCCGCAGGAAGACCAGGACGCGATCGCCGCGCTGCTCGATCAGGACGAGAAGTGGCTCGTGGCGCCGCGCACCGACATGGACGGCCTGTTCTCGGGCGCGTGGGGCGTGGGGCTCTACTGTCCGACTGCAGCGCTCGACAAGCTCACGCCGGAGCAGCTCGCGGACGCGGTCGACACCTGGTACGGGGCGGTCGTGTCGACCGGCTCGCCGGCCGAGAAGGACGTACCCGCGTACGCCGGCTCGATGAAGGAGCCGGCTCCGGTCAAGGACATCTCGACCGAGGCACCGTTTTGACCGGAGGCGACGACGACGTCGAGTACGACTGGATCGTCGTCGGATCCGGATTCGGCGGCAGCGTCGCCGCGCTCCGGCTCGCGGAGCAGGGCCATCGCGTGCTCGTGCTCGAGTGTGGTCGTCGCTTCGCCGACCACGAGCATGCGCGCAGCACCTGGGACCTTCGACGGTACTTCTGGGCACCGTCGCTCGGCCTGCGCGGAATCATGCGACTGTCGCTGTTCCGCGACGTGTTCATCGCGACCGGAGCCGGAGTCGGCGGCGGCAGCCTGGGCTACGCCAACACGCTGTACCGCCCGAACGACGAGGCGTTCTACGAGGCCGAGCAGTGGGCCGGGCTTGCAGACTGGAAGTCGGAGCTCGCCCCGCACTACGACACCGCAGAGCACATGCTCGGCGTTGCGGAGTACGGACCGCCGGGCGTGACCGACGAGCTGATCCGAACCCTCGGCCGCGACCTCGGCGTCGAGCACACGTTCCGCATGACTCGGGTCGGCGTGTTCCTGGGCGAGCCGGGCGTGGAGGTCGATGATCCGTACTTCGGTGGCGAGGGACCACGACGAAGCGGGTGCCAGCGCTGCGGCGCATGCATGATCGGGTGCCGACACAACGCGAAGAACACGCTCGTGAAGAACTACCTGTGGTTCGCCGAGCGCGCGGGAGCGACGATCGTTCCCGAACGCGAGGTCACGCACCTGCGACCGCTCGACGAGCGCGGCAAACCGGACGTGGATGCGACCGGCGAGCACGGCTGGCAGGTCGAGACCGAGCACCCGGGTGCATGGCTGCGCCGGCGGCGACGCACGTACCGCGCGCGGCGCGGGGTCGTGGTCGCGGCGGGGGCCCTTGGCAGCACGCGGCTGCTGCTCAGGCAGCGCGCACAGGGGACGCTGCCTCGACTGAGTGACCGTCTCGGCCACCTCGTCCGCACCAACTCCGAGTCGATCCTCGCCGTGACCGCCCCCGGCGACGGGCACGACTTCTCGCAGACCGTCGCGATCTCGAGCAGCATCTACCCCGATCCGCACACGCACGTGGAGCCCGTCACGTACGGCGCGGGCGGTGGTGCGATCGGGCTGCTGTCGACGCTGATGGTCGGCGGCGGCACGCGCGTCACCCGCCCGCTCAAGTTCCTCGGCCAGTGCCTGCGTCACCCGATCCGGCTCGCCAAGGTCACGTGGCCGCACCGCTGGTCGCGACGCTCGTTCCTCGTGCTCGTGATGCAGTCCCACGAGAACGCGATCCGGCTGGTCGCGCGACGCCGCTGGCTGCGGCGGGGGATCTCGCTGCGCACGAAGCAGGACGCCGGACACCCCAACCCGACCTTCCTGCCGATCGCCAACGAGAGCGCGATGCGGCTCGCGAAGATGGTGAACGGGATCCCGCAGAGCAGCCTGACGGAGGCACTGTTCAACGTTCCCACCACCGCACACCTGCTCGGTGGCTGCACGATCGGTCGCGACCGGGACAGTGCGGTGGTCGATGCATCGCATCGCGTGTTCGGATACGACCGGCTGCTGGTGGTGGACGGCAGCACGATGCCGGCAAACGTGGGCGTGAATCCGAGCCTGACCATCACCGCGATGGCCGAACGCGCGATGCAGCTCGTGGCCGAGTCGGAGCGATCCGACGATCCGGTGTCCTGATTCCATCCAGGTATCGATGGCGAATTCGTCGCGATTCGACAGGCGACCTGATGTTGCACGCAGACGCTGACGATTCGCATATCGCACGACGATGGGTCGAATGACCCGGTTCCGGGCCAGAACCTCGCGGATCGCTCACAAACCGCTCAAAATTCATGTTCCTTCGGCCGATACGCTCAGGGTGAGTTTGCTTCGGGGGATCGAGTGTCGCACACGTGCATGGGTCACGCCCATTGCCGTGCTTGCGATCGCTGCCCTGATCGCGGTGCCGTCGGCACCCGCCGCCGGTGCTCCCCCGACCGATGCCGCAACCGCCGCACCGGGCGCCGCCAAGCGAACGACCAAGCAGCGCGTCACCCGCAACCGGGCACCCCGCAGCGTGGCACGTCGCATCCAGTGTGCCGGCACGGTCGTTCCGGGCAAGGCAACCCGCCGCCTCAACAAGCTGCAGCGAGCACAGCTTCGCTACTTCGGCGCATATCGGATTCCGGGTCGCAAGGGCCGCAAGGCACGCAAGGGCCACCGCGCCGTCAAGGCGATCCCCGCTCGCTGGATCTGCCTGCGCAGCAAGGTCCAGGCGAACGCGACGCGCCGCCACACCCGCAAGCTCGGGCCCACGGGCAGCGATCGATCGGTCGGTTCCGTCACCTTCCCGACGACGCTCGACAAGCAGCTGACGATCGCGCTCCCGGGCGGCGATCGTGCGGGCTGGTCGATGCTCGGCGCGCCGAAGGTTCCCGCACAGCTGTACGCCGGTGGCGCGGTGTACTCGACCAGCGAGTACGACGTCGTGCAGGAGGTCGGCATGGGCCGCCTCAAGGAGTCGATCGTCGTGCATCGCCGCCAGGGCGTGAAGACGTGGCGCTGGAAGCTGCTCTGGAAGGGCGGCAGCGCACCGTTCGTCGCCGGCGACGGCACGATCCGCTACGGCACCAAGGTCGTGCTCGACCGGCCGTTCCTCGCGACGCGCACGGGTCGGCACCTGAAGGACCTCGACTGGCAGCTCGACGGCAGCACGCTCAGCCTCACGGTCGACGACAGCCACGTCGCCGCGCCGTACGTGATCGACCCCGCATCCAGCTACCCGCAGTTCCTGTATCCGTCGTCGCGCAACGCCGACTACGTCCCCGGTAGCTCGACGATCAACGGCATGTTCTCCGCGCCTCCCGGCGCAACCGACACGGGTGACCTCGCCCGCGACCTCGACGATGGCAACAACCGCGACTACTACTTCTGGTCCAACGGCACCGTCAACTGGCCGGAGCCGTCGCTGATCACCAACGCGACCCAGCCCAACCCGCAGGACAACAACCCGCCCACGAGCAACGGCACCGGCTATGGCGCCTACGGCTGGGCACAGGAGCAGCTCGGCGGCGTCACGCTGCCCGGAGGCCCCTGGCAGATCCAGGCCCGAGTGCGCATCGACGACGCCGCGCCCAACAACCTCACCGTGCAGCTCAAGGCCCGCCTGTGGAAGGTCACCGCCTGGCCGAGCTCCACCAACTTCGTGCAGATCGCACCGCCGCCGAACCCCGACCCCGTACCCCTCACCGACTGGGTCACCGGCACGGCGCAGACCTATAACGCCGACAACCAGATCCGCGACCTGCTCATTCCCAACATCACGCCCAATGCCGGCTCGCTCGTGCTCGGCGTTGGCCAGCACGTGTTCATCGAGTACGCGCTGCACGTCGTGGACGACGGCGCGAACGGCGCCGACGCAGCGCTCTTCACGAGCGACTGGAACACGTTCATCGACTTCGGCGCAGCGGCGACGAACACCCCCGGCAACGCGAACAACCTGCGGCTGTCGGCACCCACCACGGTGCAGCCGACCGGCTGGACGAACGACAACACGCCGCGCCTTCGCGCCGACCTCGACGACCCGGACTGGTACCACCACATCGAGTACCAGATCTGCAGCGACCCGGCATGCACGACCGTGGTGCGGTCGGGCACGTCGGCGTTCGGCCAGCTGATCGGCTCCACCAACGACGACTGGACGAGCGGCACGCTCGCCGACGGCGGTCCCTACTACATGCGCGCGCGCACGGTCGAGGACGACTCGGTCGTGAACGGCGACGACCAGATCGGTGCGTGGACGACGATCACGCCGACCACCTGCACGGCGACCGACGTGGGCCCGTGCAGCCGCTTCTGGGTCGACACCGTGCTGCCGACCGGCGCGATCACCACCCCGTCCGGCACATGGAATCGTGGAACGGTGACGATCAGCGGCACCGCATCCGACGCGCTCAGCGGCGTGGCATCGGCAACCCTGCAGTGGACTCGCACCTCGCCGACCGCTGCCGGTCCGAGCTCGGCGGGCATCGCGTGCGCCGGCACGAGCCCCACGTGGAGCTGCTCGTGGAACACGGCGACCGCCGGGAACGGCACCTACACGCTCACGCTGACCGTGGTCGACAACGCCGGCAACGTCTACACCACGACGAGCAGCCCGTTCAACGTCGACAACACCGTCCCGAATCCGACTGCCTCGGTCAACGACGGGACCGGCGCCGACCTCACCTACGTCAACAGCCTCACCACGCTGTCGGCCAACTGGCCCGCCACCACCGACCCAGTGCCCGGCTCGGGCCTCGCACGCTACGAGTACTGCATCGCGACGGCCACGAACTGTGGCGGCACGGTCGTGAAGGGCTGGACCAGCAACGGCCTGGCAACGACCCAGACGAGCGCGGGACTGGCGCTCGTCGAGGGCGGCACCTACTACACGTGCGTGCGCGCGATCGACGTGGCCGGCAACGTCTCCACCGTCACCTGCTCCAACGGCCAGACGGTCGACACGGTGCCGCCGACCAACCCGACCACCGTGAACGACGGCCTGGCAGCCGACATCGACTGGCTGACGAGCACGACCACGATCTCCGCCAACTGGAGCGGCGGCGGCGACACCCCCGGATCCGGCCTCGATCGCTGGGAGTACTGCATCTCGACCGGCACCACGTGTACCGGCACCGTGCTCGCCCCGTGGACCTCCAACGGCACGACGACCAACGTCACGCGGGCGCTCGCGCTGACCGAGGGCGAGATCTACTACGTCTGCGTGCGCGCGTTCGACAACTCCGGCCTGCAGTCGATCGGCTCCAGCTGCTCGGACGGGCAGCGAGTCGACTCCGTGAAGCCGCCCCGACCGGCCTTGGTCAACGACGGCACGGGCGCCGACGTGGACTACCAGTTCAGCCTCACCACCGTGAGCGGCAACTGGCCGGCATCGATCGATCCACCACCGGGCGTCGGCGTCGCATCGGGCACCGCCGTCTACGAGTACTGCATCACGAACAACTCCAGCGGCAGCAACTGTGGTGGCGGCGCGGACGTCACCTGGACCGCAACGACCGCGGGCGCCACGTCGTTCACCCACACCGGACTGTCGCTCACGAGCGGGCCGTCCTACTACATCTGCGTCCGTGCGTACGACCTTGCCACCAACATGTCGAGCTTGTCGCGCTGCTCCGACGGCTTCTACATCGACGCCAACCCGCCGACGTGGCCGATTGGCTCCGTGGTGAACGACGGCGCGGCGGCCGACATCGACTGGACGACGAGCTCGAACCAGCTCACCAGCAATTGGACGCCGGCATCCGACGACACCGCGATCGGCACGTACGAGGTCTGCTACTCGACGCTCACCGGCTGCGCAGGCACGATCGTGCAGAACTGGACCGACGTCGGCGGACCGGTGCTCACCTACACCGGCACCGGCCTGACGCTCGTCGAGGGACAGATCTACTTCACGTGTGTGCGTCCCTACGATACCGGCGGATCGGTCGGCCCCGTGCTCTGCTCCGACGGCCAGACGGTCGACTCGATCCCGCCGGTCCTGCCGCCCGCGGTGAATGATGGAACCGGTGCCGACATCGACTGGCTCCTGTCCACCACCACCGCATCCGCGAACTGGCCGGGCGGGTCGGACTCCGGCTCCGGCATCGCGAGCTGGGAGTACTGCATCTCGACCGGCGTCGCGTGCAGCGGCACGATCGCGAAGAACTGGACGTCGACCGGCACGACTGCCTCGATGACGAGCGGCGGACTCGCGCTCGTGGAAGGCCAGCTGTACTACGTGAGCGTCCGCGGCAGGGACGTGGCCGGCAACGTCGACCCCGGCTCGGTCAGCTCCGACGGACAGCGAGTCGACTCGGTCGCGCCGCCTGCGACGCCTGCGGTCAACGACGGCACCGGTGCCGACATCTCCTACCAGGCAACCGACACCCAGATCAGCGCCAACTGGACCGGCGTCGCCGACCCGGTTCCGGGCGTGGGCGTCGAGTCGGGACTGCAGCGCTACCAGTACTGCGTGTCGACCGACCCGGCGGGCGGCGACTGTGCCGGCGGCGCCACCGTCACATGGACGGACGCATCGCCGCTCACGTCCACCTCGATGACGCGCACCGGCCTGTCGCTCGTGAACGCCCAGACGTACTACACGTGCGTGCGCTCGAGCGACGTGGCGACCAACACGAGCGGCGTGACCTGCTCCAACGGCGTGGTGATCGACATCGGCCCGCCCGCCGCGAGCTGGACCTCGTGGACGGTCACCGACGCCGACCCTGCAAACCCGCACCTGTACTCGCCAGGCGGCAACCTGCTCTGGTACAACCCGACGACCCCGGCCGGCCAGGGCGGCACCGCCACCGCGACCGTCACCGCGACCGACCCCGGTGCGGGCATGGACCACGTCGACTTCCCCGGTCTCGGCGCGGCAGGATGGGGCCCCGGCGGCACCGACTCCACCGTCGGCCCGTCGAACACGTGGAGCTGGGACTACACTCTGCCCGGCGGCGGCGCGATCGGCGATCCGGCGCTCAACAACGCGACCGCGTACGACGCGGGCGGCGCGTCCACCGGATCGCCGCAGCTCGACTTCGACATCCGACCGGACTCCACGGGCCCGGTCGTGGGCAGCATGTCGCCGATGGGCGGCACCCTGCAGAACACGGTGACGTTCTCGCAGCCGCCGATCGCGCTCGGCACCGATGCCGACTCCGGCGTGGCGCGCTGGGTGATGGACGTCCAGTTCGCGCCGCTGCAGGACAACGCCTGCGGAACCTGGGATCCCTGGATCGACGGCTCCACGCTGCCGGGATACTCGGGCACGGCCGTGAACGGCACGAACCTGAGCTTCACGCACTTCCTGAACGACCCGAACGGCGACCTCGTGGCCGACTACCACGATGCCTTCTGCTTCCGCACGCAGATCCACGTCTACGACCACGTCGGCAACGTCTCCGACATTCCCGCGAACGGATTCGCGAAGTTCGACTTCGGCGTGCCGGACGTCGCGATTACCGGCCCGGCCGACGGCAGCGCGATCGGCGGCACCACCAACATCACCGGCACCACCGACGACGTCTGGCCCGGCGGCGGCTTCGAGTACGTGAACACCGGCAGCGGCATCGACCACGTCTCCGTGACGTACCAGCACCAGACCCTGCCGGCCGTGAACGGAACGGCCTGCGCGTCGGCCACGCTTGCGGGGCCATGGACGGGCCAGACCTGGACGTGCGCGTGGGACACGACCGCACCCGGGCAGGACGGCTGGTACGACGTGACCGTCACGGCGTACGACCGGGCCGGCAATGCGTCGACGAGCGTCACGTACAGCTACCTCGTCGACAACTTCGCACCAAACACCGCGTGGCACAGCTGGAACGACCACGGCAGCGCGTACATGCACTCCGTCGGCAACGTCGCATGGGTCAACCCCAACGCACCCGCCGGCGCGTACACGCTCGACGCGCGGGTGACCGCGACCGATCTCGGCAGCGGCGTTGCCTCCGTCGACTTCCCCGCGCTCGGGGCCGGCTGGAGCCCGGGCAGCACGACCGCGGCGACCTTCACCGATCCGGTGCCTGTCGCGGATGCGTACACGATGTCGTACACCTTCGCCAATCCGGCGGCGCTCGCCCCGCCGGGCATGAATTCGGCCAGCGCGGTCGACGGTGCCGGCAATGCCGCACCGATCGGCTTCGACGTGCGACTCGACGGCAACGCGCCCACCGGTGTCACGTCGAGCGTCGCCAACGGCGCACAGAACTCGCCGAGCGTCTCCGTCACGCTCGGTTCCGGCAGCGACGGAGCACTCGAGTCAGGGATCGGCGGCTGGACCCTGCTGTACGACATGGCGCCCCTGTCGAACGGCGCGTGCGGCGCCTACTCCGGCTCCTGGTCGGTCGCGGCGACCGGCGTGGGGATCGCGCCGGGCACCTACGCGCATGACGTGACCGCGCTCGGCACCGGCTGCTACCGCTACCAGCTGCAGTCGACCGACAACGTCGGGAACGTGGGCGACAGCGGCGCGCCCACCACCGAGCAGCAGGTCGACCTGATCGATCCGACGGTGGCGATCACCTCGCCGGCCGACGGCAGCTTCATGAGCGGCACCTTCAACGTGGCGGGCGACGCGGTCGACAACGAGACCGGCATCGACCACGTGCGGCTCGAATGGACGGGCCCGGCCGCGACGAGCGGCGTGATCTGCGACCCGGCGTCGCTCGCAGGAACCGCTCCGAACTACACGTTCACCTGCCCGTGGGCGACCGGCCCCGCCGACCTGAACCTGCCCGACGGCACCTACACCGTGACCGCGACGTCGTACGACCTCGTCGGCAACGTCTCGGCGACGCACTCGATCTCGGTGAACCTCGACAACAACCCGCCGTTCACCGGGTTCCACTCGTTCGACACGACCGGCAACCAGTACGCGTACTGGGCCGGTCCCGTCGGCACGAACAACCAGCTCTGGTACAACCCGAACGCGCCGGCCGGCACGTACTCGTTCGACGTGCTCGTCACGGCGACCGATCCGGCAGGCGTCGACCGTGTCGAGTTCGACGGCGCCGGTGCCGGCTGGACCCCGGGCGCTGCCGTGGCGACGCAGACGGTCGCGGTCGGTCCCCCCGACCGCTACGCGCAGACCTACACGTTCGACACGAGCGGCGCGATCGCGGATCCCGCGACGCTCCAGGCGACCGCGTTCGACCCGGCCGACAACCCCGGCACCGTCGACTACGAGTTCACGCCCGACCTGGCGGATCCGGCCGGCGGCACGCTGTCGTACGCCAACGGCTACTTCGGCTCGACGAGCCTGCCGGTCACGATCGACACGGGCGACGACGGCACCGGCTCCGGCATCCGGGGCTGGGAGCTGCTGCGCGCCGACGGCACGCTCTCGGGCGGCAGCTGCATCGGCTGGGGCGGCTACACCACGAGCGTCGCCACCGGCAGCGGCCAGTACTCGGGCACCCAGACCGACACCGTCACCGATCCCGGCTGCTTCCGCTACCGGCTCGTCGTGACCGACAACGTCGGGCGCGTCGGCACGTTCGACGGCACGGACGAGACGAAGATCGACCTCACCCCGCCGACTGGATCGGTCGTGCTGAGCGAGGGCGTGTCGGGCACGCAGTACCAGTACCTCGCGTCGCCCACCAGCATCTACATCAACACCAACGCGGGCGCGTCCGGCGACTTCAACGTCGATGTCACGGCGACGGCAGCGTCCGGCATCCTCGACGTGGACTTCCCGTCGCTGGCGGCAGGCTTCACCGGCAACGGCACCGTGCCCGGTCCCGGCCCGAGCTTCCCGCACGTCTACAACTTCAACGGACCGGCATCCGCCCCCCCGGCATCGTCGAACGTCCACATTCGTTCGAACAGCCTCGGACCGCTGGACCTGCCGTTCTCGGTGATCGCCGACCCGAATCCGCCGACCGGCGCGGCACCGACGCTGGCCAGCGGCTTCACCACGAGCACGAGCGTGGCCGTGACCTGGACCGGCGGCAACGACGGCTCCGGATCGGGCGTGGCAACCGAGCAGCTCGAGCGCGAGACCGGCACTCTGGCCGGCGGCGCGTGCACGTGGAACAACGACTGGGCGCCCGTCGCCGGCGCGACCACGCCGGGCACCACGACCGACTCCTCGCTCGTCACCGCCACCTGCTACCGCTACCGGACCGCCTACACCGACAACGTCGCGAACCTCGGCCACACAGCGCCGTCGGCGGCGATCATGGTCGACACGACCGCTCCGATCGGCGCATCGGTCGTGATCACCCCGGTCACGAACGCAGCACACCAGTGGGTGTCCGCGCCCGACACGGTGTGGGTCGCCGCGGATCCCACCGCCCCCGCGAGCTTCAAGGTGACCGTCACCGCCAACGATCCCGAGTCCGGGACCGGCACCGCGGTGTTCCCCGCGCTCGGCTCCACGTTCGTGCTGAATCCCGGTGGTCCGTTCGACGCGTCCTACTCGTGGAGCGCGACCGCGGTGGCGCCCGGTGCCGCACCGAGCGTGCTCGTCGCCAACGGCGCGGGTCTCACGACCACCATCCCGTTCAACGTGTACGTCGACGGCACGCAGCCGAGCGGCGCGACGATCGACCAGGAGAACGGCTTCGTCACCGACTTCATGGTCGACCTCGCCTACGCCTGGGGCACCGACGCCGAATCCGGCATCGCGACCCGCGTCGTGGAGCGCACGTCGGCGCCGTACACGATCGCCACCGATACCTGCGGCGCGTACGGGCCGTGGACGGCCTACCCGTTCCCGAGCGGCGATCCCGGCGGCAGCCCGCACGTCGACAACACGGTCACCCAGCCGAACTGCTACCAGTACCGCATCGTCGAGACCGACATGGTGGGCAATACCCGCATCACGCAGGACGGCGACACCGCAAAGGTGATCTTCGACATCACGCCGCCCGATCCGTTCGACCTGAACCTGCCGACCAACCCGGCCCTGCCGGCAATCACCACCGGCGCTCCGGCGACCTCGTGCGAGACGATCCCGGCGTTCACCACGTCGACCCCGAACTTCACCTGGACGCCGTCGGCCGACTGGGAGTCGGGCCTGTCGCACTACGACGTGTACCTCGACGGCGTGGGCGCACCTGATGCGACGATCGCCGCACCCGGCACGAGCTGGGCATCCGGCGCGCTCGCCGACGGCCCGCACACGATCGGGGTGCGCGCGCTCGACTTCCAGGCGAACTTCACGAACGCCGGCCCGGCATTCCCGGCCGACATTCGCGTCGACACGGCACCGCCGAGCGGCTCGCTGGTCGCGCCGGCGATGGGCAGCTGGACGATCGACACCACCCCGACGCTCGACTGGAGCGCCAGCGACACGAGCTGCCTCGCGCGCATCGAGGTCGACATCGATGGTTCCACGGTCGACGTGGCCAGCGGCACCGAGGGCAGCTACACCCCGACCGCCCCGCTCGCCAACGGCCCGCACACGTGGTCGTTCACCGCGTGGGATTCGGCCGGCAACTCGGCGACCTTCGGCCCGTACACGTTCGGCATCGACACCAACCCGCCGAACGCGTTCTCGATCACCGCGCCGACCGGCGGCTCAACGGTTCGCGGCTTCGTGAACGTCACGTGGGGCGGCACCACCGACGCCGAGAGCGGCCTGCCCGCGACCGGCGCCTACCAGGTGCTCGTCGACGGCATCGTGCGTGCCACGACGGGTTCGGGCACCACGAACGCCACCGTCTCGGGCATCACCAACGGCCTGCACACGGTCGTCGTTCGCGCCTTCGACGCGGTCGGCAACTACACCGACACCGCGCCGGTCGGGTTCACGGGATACCCGACGATCCCCACGCCGGTCCTGGTCTCCCCCGCGAACGGCTCGTACACCAACGCGGTGCCGACCCTGACCTGGAGCTGGCCGAGCGACGGCGGTCCTGCGCCGACCGACTTCGACGTGTACGTCGACGGCGTCAACGTCGGCAACGAGACCTACCCGACGATGTCGCACGCGATCGCCGATCCCGGCGACGGCACGCACTCGTGGAAGGTCGAGCAGCACGACCCGTACACCGGAACCGTGACCAGCTCGCAGTGGAACTTCACGCTCGACCGCACGCTCCCGATCAATCCGGGTCCGCTCACACGGGTCGCGACCGTGGTCTCCTGGCCGGCACCGACCGATCCGCCGGCACCGGTTGCGAGCGGCATCGACCACCAGGAGTTCTGGATCGACGACGGCACGACGCAGACATTCCAGACCAAGGCGGCGATCGCTACATCGCACAACTACGGCGCCCTGCCCGACGGCATCTACACGATGTGGGTCCGTGCCTACGACAAGGCCGGCAACTTCACCGACTCGCCATCGCTGGTGGTGACCAACGACTCCGTTCCGCCGACCCCGTTCAACCTGACCCCGCCTGCAGCGCTGCCCGCGCTGCCGCCGATCACGCACGGCTCGGCAACGGCCCCGACCTGCGAGACCGCGCTCACCTACACCAGCGCGACTCCGACCCTGCAGTGGTCCGCCTCGTCCGATGCGACGAGCGGTCTGGCGGGCTACGACGTGTACATCGACAGCGCGCTCGTCGCGACGGTGCCGGCAGGCACGACGAGCTACGTGCCGGCGGCGCTGTCGGGCGGCGCGCATACCTGGTACGTCGTCGCGCGCGACAATTTCGGCCTGTCGCGCACCTCGACCCCGGCCACCATGAACGTCCGCGTCGACGGTGCGCCCCCGACGATCGCCTTCGGCCCGCCTGCCGACAACAGCTTCACGTCCGACACGACGCCGACCTTCTCGTGGGCGGCGAACGACGACAACTGCGTCGCACGCGTGGAGCTCACCGTCGGCGGCAACGTGTACATGCTGTCGGGCAACGCCAGCTCGTTCGCGCCCACCACCGTGCTGCCCGAGGGTCCGACGACCTGGTCGCTGCGCGCGTTCGACAGCGTCGGCAACGTGGTCGCAACGGGCGCGACGCGAACGATCAACGTCGACACCACCCCGCCGTCGGGCATCACCGCGACCTTCCCGGCGAACGGCTCGACCGTGCCCGAAGGCATGCTCACCTTCGCGTGGAGCGCCGGCACCGACGGCACGGGCTCCGGCGTGTCGAAGTACGACCTGATCATCGACGGCTCGACCGTCTCCACGAACCTCGCGACCAACAGCGACGGCACCTATCCGATCATGGGCCCGCCGAACCTCGGCGACCCGGCCGTGCCGCACACCTGGCAGGTGCGCGTGTACGACGCCGTCGGCAACTCGCAGGTGTTCCCGTTCAGCTTCTCCGCGAGCTATGTGGCCGACACGACTCCGCCGGACCCGTTCAACCTGCTCGCGCCGGCCACCGGCTCGACGATCCCCGCCGGTACCGCGCTCACGTGGGAGCCCGCGTGGGACTTCAAGGGCGTCGTGCAGTACCGCATCTACGTCGACGGCGCGCTCATCGGCACGACGAACGGCACCACGACGACGTTCACGCCGGCGGCCGGCGCGGGCACCCCGATCTGCACGATCGACTACGACCCCGGAACGTCCGCGGGATGCATCGGCGGCCCGACGTACGCCTGGGGAACCGGCGGCAACACCACCGCGCAGAACCAGGCCGTGTCGCCGAACTTCAACGTCGCCTCGTTCGCCGGCTGGTCGGCAGGCGGCGCCGCGATCGGCGTGGGCGATCCGACCGTCACGCCCGTGACCAGCGCAGCTGCCGGCTTCGACGGCCCCGCCGCCTGGACCTCGGTCGACTACGACGCCACGATCCCTGCCTCCGGCGCCGACCTGCGCTTCGAGCATCGCTACCGCTCGCACGTGATCGGCCAGAACGCCTACGACGGCATGACGGTCGAGCTGAAGGTCGACGACGAGGGCAACGGCTTCGCCGACGACGTCTGGGGCTCGACCTGCGAGTACAACGCGAAGCAGATCTACGGCACCACGCTCGACTGCATGTACCCGATCGTCGACCTGAACGGCGGCTACACCGCGGTGCTCGGCGGCTACGGCAAGGCCGCGCAGCCGCTCTCGGGCCAGCACTCGTTCGCCGGCGACTCGGGCGGTACGGTCCAGACCAAGATGAACATGGCCGACTTCGCAGGCATGAACGTGAAGATCCGCTTCAAGATCGGCACCGACACGTGCTGGGTCGGCATGAGCGCGGCCGACAAGTCCTACTGCGACATGCTCGGAGCGAAGAACGTCGAGCCGGCGCTCTGGCGCATCGACAACCTCGAGCTCGCGAACCCGTCGCTCGCCCCCGGCCTGCACAACTGGTACGTCGTCGCTCGCGACGCGGCGGGCAACAGCCGCCAGTCGACGCAGACCTGGTCGTTCAACCTGACGTGATCCCGGCGGGGCGGCGCAGGTGTGCGGCGCCGACCACGTGTCGGCCGAGCGCCTCGAAGACCGGGTCGTGCACGGGATCGATGACGGTCCAGTAGAGACCGCTCCAGAGCGTGGTGTTGGTGAGCGA
Source organism: Thermoleophilia bacterium (assembly GCA_020438525.1). Next base: position 18,824 of record JAGQUL010000005.1, read on the forward strand.
GGCGAGCTGGTGCAGCCGCGAGCCACCGTCCGGCAGCTCCTCGACGCGGAAGTCGAGTCGCGCCACGCCCGGCACGAGCATCTCCGCCACCAGCCGCAGCTGCCGGCCGGGAACGACCCGCTCGACCCGCCAGAAGTCGACTGCGTCGCCCTCGTGCAGCTCGGGCCCGAACGGACGACCTCGCCGCAGGCCCGGTCCGCCGGCAATCCGGTCGAGCCACCCGCGGATGCGCCAGAGCGGGTCGGCGCCCGGCCCGTATCCCCCCGGGCCGCCGATCAGCGCGACCCGCCGGTACAGCTCGTCCGGCGGCAGGGCGGTGTCGAAGGTGCGATAGTCACGAAACGCCTCCTTCGAGGGAAACAGCCGCAGCCGGGCACGGTCGTCGGGTCCACGCCCGGGACGCCCGATCGGTTCCGCCGGCTCGCGCCGGTCGTTCTCCGCATCGGTCCAGCGCGACTCGCGAACCTGGGGCGAGCGCTCCTTCGCAAGCGCGCGCCGCACTGCGAGCCGGTAGCTGCTCAGCTCGCGTGGCAGCCAGTCCCGGATCCGCGTGTCGGTGCAGACCACGTCGTTGCGCAGCCCCTCGACCAGCGGCCGCGCCACCCGACGGTCCACGCTCGTCACCAGATGCAGCCACCACGACGACAGGCCGGGCGAGAGCACGGGCACGGCGATGTTGCGGAACGGCAGGCCGAGCTCTTCCGCGCAGATCCGCAGCAGGTCCTCGTAGGTGTGCACGTCGCCGGACCCGATCTCCAGCGTCTCGCCGATCGTGCGCGGCTCGTCAAGCACGCGTCGCAGGTACCAGGTCACGTCGCGGATCGCGATCGGCTCGCAGCGTGAGCGCACCCACTTCGGCGTGAGCATGAACGGCAGGCGACGCGCCAGGTCGCGGATGATGTCGAACGACGCGCTGCCGGAGCCCACGACGATCGCGGCGCGAAGCTCGGTCACCGGCACCCCGGCCTCGCGCAGCGCGTGTCCGGTCTGGTGGCGGCTGCGCAGGTGCTCGGAGAGGTCGTCGTCCTCGCGGCCCAGCCCGCCGAGGTAGACGATCCGCTGCACGCCCGCGCTCGCACACGCATGCGCGAACGTGCGCGCTGCAGCCATGTCCGCATCGGCGAAGTCGACACCCGCGCCCAGCGAGTGGACCAGGTAGTACGCGACCTCGATGCCCTGCAGCGCCTCGTCGAGCGACGCGGGATCGGTCACGTCACCCTTCGCCACCTCGAGCGCGGGATGGTCCGCGAACGAGCGGCCCGCGAGCTTGCCCGGCCGACGCACGAGCGCGCGGACGCGATGCCCGTGGTCGAGCAGCTCCGGCACGAGTCGCCCGCCCACGTACCCGGTCGCGCCCGTCACCAGCAGGGGAGACGTGGGTGCTGCGCTGCGGTGGTCGTCGTCTGCCATCGGAAGGTCCTTTCCCGACTCGATACGCGGTGCAACGGGGAGTGGTTGGCAATCGAACGAAACCGCGAGGTCGCTCGAACCGACACTCTGGAGAGCACGTTCGTGGGGACACGGGCGCGCCATGGTGTGGGACAGGCGCCGGGACGCGCCGAATTCGCGAGGGACGACATGGCAGGACCGTTGAACGTATCGGCGATCGCCGAAGCAGCAGTCAGGGTGGCACCGCGGGTGACGCGCGCGGCCGAGGAGACCCTTCCGTTCGTGACCGCGGCCGACGACGTGCTGCGCACCGCCGGCAGCGCGTTCGAGCGAGATGCCGCGGATGTGGTGCAGCTCGCGCTCGACCTTCCAGCCGCGCAGCGACCTCGGCTCGTGATCGTGGGCATCGGGCGCACGCCGCCCAAGACGACCCAGGCGCTGATCGAGGAGGCCGCGAAGCGCGGCATGGTCCCGGGCGAGGACATCATCGCGACGCGCTACGCAGACCTGCGCGTCGGCGCGAACCGCGGCTTCGTGCGGCTCGCGGACGGCACCGGTGCCGACGGCATGGTGCTCGCGGGCCAGGGACGGCAGTCGCTGTTCCTGTTCCGGGGCGGCGGCAACCTCAAGGAATCGCACCTGCGCAAGATCGGGATGATCCAGGCGGTCGACGGCGCCACCGCGCTGACCGACCTGTCGTTCATCGAGCGCGCGGGCAGCAAGGCGATCACCTACGACCGGCTCCACGAGGCGGGGCTTGCGCTCGCCGACACGATTCCGGTGAAGGGCGAGGCCGCGGCGGTCGACGCGTTCGAGCAGGTGACCGGCCGCTTCGGTGCAGACACCGCCGTGCTCAAGAAGGTGAACAGCCTGGGCGGCAAGGACGTCCACTTCGTGAGGTCGGCCGACGACGTGCGCGCGGTGGTCGCGGCGGAGCCCGACGCGGAGTACGTGATGCAGGAGTTCCTGCCGCACGCGAAGGACCAGGACGTGCGCGTGCACATGGTCTGGGATTCCGACAAGGGCGACTTCGCGATCGCGAACTCGTACGTGCGAAACCGCAACGCGTTCCAGCTCACGCCGAACCTGGCGAACGGTGGATTCCCCACCAACTACGTGCTGTCGCCGTGGGAGGAGCAGCAGGCGCTCGAGTCGGCACGCGTGCTCGCGCAGGGCAGCGAGCACCCGCCGCTCCACGTGGGGCTCGACTTCTTCCCGCGCCGCCCGATCACGGCGAGCGTGGTCGAGGGCAATGCCGCGCTCCAGGACGCCGTCGCCGGTGGGCGAATGACGCTCGCGGATGCGATCGACGCGAGTCGTGATTCCGTGGTGATCGGCGAGGCTGCATCGAGCGCCGGCACGAAGGGCACCGAGCTCGTGCTCGGCAGCGGCAACAACCCGGTCGTCACGCGCATGATCGACGAGGTGCAGAAGCTGCGGAATGCAGCGGTTCCTGTGGCGGTCGACGACGCCTTGGCGGGTGCGCATGAGATCGTCGGCGGCGTCCCCGGCGGCATGCCCGGGCGCGTGGGGCGTGTCATGGCCGACGGGGCGGCGTGAGACGCTGATGCCGAGCATGGCGAGCATCGGCACCGAGCTGGGGACCGGTTGGAGCCGGTTCCTCAAGGGCGTGTCCATCGACGGCGAACGGGTCGCCGACGTGCTTGCCGACCAGGTGCGCTTCCGCATCACCAGGCCGGGCAGCACGTCCCTGTCCCACGTCGTTCCGGATTCCGCGAAGGCGCGCGAGCTGTGGGAGCTGCCCCAGACCCGGACGTTCGTGCGCGGCGTGCTCGAGCTCGCGAACGATGTCGGGACCGACCCGTCGCCGCTCACCGGATTCACCCTCGCCACGAGCGAGGCGGGCTACGTCGTGAACCGCGCGGTGCACGGCATGAAGCCGGGAGTTGCGCCGACGCGCGAGGCGTACGAGGCGGCGATCGATGCCGCGACCAACCACGTGGCCGGAACCGTTGCGGTCCGCAAGGGTACGTGGCTGCACCTCGGCCCGAAGCGCTCGGAGGGAATCCTGTGGGCGCTCGATCACCCGGACGTGCCGCGAAGCGAGATGCCGAAGCGGATTCGTACGTCGCTCGGATTCGGCGTGAAGACGCTGCTGCACGAGCTCGATCACGTGGGAACGCCCACGACCCCGGGCACGAAGCACCTCGACTGGCTGCGCGAAGGGCGAGCCGAGGTGTTTGCACGATGGCCCGGACGCGTGCCGGCCGCGGGCCGCACGCTCGGACTCGACGTCCCCACGGGCGTCGGCCACATGGCCGACGACACGAGCACCTATCGCAACGAGGTCGCGGCGGTCCGGGCGCTGCTGCGCATGGCAGGCGTCGACACCCGCCGATCATCCGAGTTCGCCGCCGCACGGGAGCTGATCGGCACCGTGCCGGAGCACAAGCTCGCGGCGCGACTGGCAACGGCGATCTCGAAGCGGCACGCGATCGGCGACGACGAGGCGCGACTGCTTCGGTCGAAGGTCAGGTCGCTCGTGAACTCGAAGATCGCGCCCGACGGCTCACACGCGGACCCGCGGCGCGTGCAGCGGCTGTCGCGTGGGCTCGAGGCCGCACGAAGCGACCGCATCGCGGCGATCCGCACCGCCTGAGGCGAGGCGCAGCGGTCGCTTCCCGATAATTTCGATCGGGATGCCTCGTCGGCGGTCGCGCTGTGCGAGGATCGCCGTGCCGTGAAGATCTCCGCCAAAGCCGAATACGCCGTGCGAGCAGCGCTCGAGCTCGCCGGCGCGCACGAATCCGGCGCTCCCGTGAAGGCCGAGAAGATCTCGCGCGCGCAGGAGATCCCGGCGAAGTTCCTCGAGTCGATCCTGCTCGACCTGCGCCGCGCCGACCTCGTGCGCAGCCAGCGCGGCGCGGTCGGCGGCTACTGGCTCGCC
>JAGQUL010000005.1:23192-26263 GCA_020438525.1 Thermoleophilia bacterium
GAGCAGGTCGAGTACCGGGGCGCGGCGCGACACCTGTCGGGCATCTGGGTCGCGCTTCGAGCGAGCCTGCGCACGGTGCTCGAGGAGACGTCGCTCGAGGACGTGCTCGAGGGCGACCTGCCCGCACCGGTCAGCGCGCTCGTCGCGAACCCCGACAGCTGGGCGCCGCATTGAGGCGACCGCACCGGCGTCGCGCGGGCGAGCCCCGCATCCCGACCTGGCTGCTGGTGACGGGCGTCGTGCTCCTGCTCGGCGCGGCCGGCTGGCTGTTCGTCACCGGCGAGAACGATTCCCGGTCGGACCACGACCCGGCCACCACAACCACCGCGACCACCTCCACCGAGGCGTCGGACCAGAACGAGCTCCAGCTGCCGGACCCGTCCGACCTGGAGACGGGCGACGGCAGCAGCGCCGCTGCATCGTCGGCGAACGGTGACTCGTCGAGCGCCACGTCGTCGCCCGCGTCGCTCGCCGCACTTCGGGGGATGCGGATCGCGCTCGCGGGGTCGGCGAGCGCCGCGCCGAGCCGCGCTTCGGATTCGACGGTGCCGGTCGGGACACTGCGCATGCCGTGCGCGGCCGAGGCCGACGAATCGCGTGCGGCGCTCGAGGCCGCGCTGCTCGCGGCGCTCACACGAGCGCTCGAGCAGGCAGGCGCGACCGTGGTGCACGCCGACGATCCCGCCGCGTGCGTCGACGTCCGCGCGCGTCGACTGCAGGGCACCGACATCGGCCTCGTGGTCGAGGCCGCCGACGAATCCGGAATCCTCGCCTACGCCGGCCGACCGGCGCGCGGCGCGCAGCCGGCGCCACAGTCGACCGTGCTTGCGCGGGAGCTCGCGACCTCGATCGGTAGCGATGCGAGCACGCCGACCGCCACGCGTGCGGTGCGGACGCACATGGAACGGGTCGGCGCGATCGACCTGGCGGGCGGCGCACCGCTCGCATACCTGTCGATTCCGCTCGTCACGATGGATCGCGCGGCACGCGACGAGCTCGTCGCTGCGCTGGTCACCGGCACCGCCCGCTTTGCGGTGCGCGCGGATTCGGGCACGACCTGATCAGCGCGCCGACGCGCCTTCGCGGTCGTCCGGGATCCACACGCGGAACGAGGCGCCGTGCCCGCTGCCGCGCCCCGATCGCTGCACGTCACGGTGTGGCTGACCGTCGTGGTGTGGCTTGGCGTCACGGCCGGGCTGGCCGTCATGGCGGGGCTGGCCGGCTGCGTCGACGTGGGGCGCGCCGTCCTCCACCCACGCCCGGCCGCCGTGCAGGCGCGCGAGCCGGTCGACGAGCGACAACCCGATCCCGGTGCCCGGCTGCGCCTGGCTCGTGAGCGCCCCGCGCTCGAACGGCGCGAAGATGCTGTCGCGCATCGACTCGGGAACACCCGGACCGTCGTCGTCCACGCAGACCAGCACCCCGCTCCGCTCACGTCGCACCACCACCCGCACCTCGGTGGTATCGGGCGAGTACTTGATCGCGTTCGCGAGCAGGTTGTCGACCACGCGCTCGAACTTGCCACAGTCGACCCAGCCGTCAGTCGGCGGCGCGTCGATCCGCAACCTGCGTCCGCTCGACCGCGCGTGTGCGAGCGCGAGGCCGGTCACGAGCGCTCCCACGTCGGCACGCTCGCGGTGCAGGCCCACGGCTCCGCGCCCGAGCCGCTCGATCTCGAGCAGGTCCTCGAGCAGTCGCTCGAGCCGCGCCGCCTGCTCCACGACGTGGTCGAGCATCGCGACCTGGTCGTCGTCGACCTTGGTCCTGTCGCGGAGCGTGAGCGAGAAGCCCATGATCGAGGTGAGCGGCGTACGCAGCTCGTGCGACACGGCCGACAGGAACGTCGAACGCAGCTCGTCGAGCGAGCGTAGCGCCTTTGCCGCCTCGCGCTCGGCGGCGAGTGCGTGCTCGAGCCGCGCGTGCTCGGTGCGGGCGCGCTCCGCCATCAGGCCCGCCACCACCGCGATCAGCATGCCGATCCCGATCCGGAACGTGATCGATGCAGCGACCATGTCGATGCCGTAGTGGTCGGTCGCCCACGCGTCGCGCGCGGCGTACGACGCGCCGAGCACAAGCATCGTCACCACCGCCCCACGAAGTGCATAGCGCCACGCGGCCTCGACGGCCACGACGTACATCGTGACGAAGATGGCGGTGGTCGGATCGAAGGCGTAGATCCAGCAGAGCGCGGCGGCGAACGAGCCGTCGACCATCAGCCCGACGAGCCCCAGCGTTCCGCGACCCTCGCGGGTGAAGGGACGACGACGCTGCCACGCCCACGCGACGGTGAGCCCTACGACCGCGACCGCGAACGCCGCGTTCGCGATCCACGCGACCGGCTCCACGCCGGTCGGAAAGTCGGTGTAGTACGTCGCGGTCTGGGCGCACGCGAAGGCAACGGCGAACCAGCGCAGTCCGACCTTTGCGCCCTCGGCACCCATTAGTTCGCGATCACTACTCATTCCTACCAAGCGTATCGTATGTCGATCCAATAACGCGCGTGTCGGTTCGGCGGGAGCAGGTGAATCGATTCGTGGAATGCACCGGGACCGGCACTGCCCGCCGCCCCGATCGGTCCGACCGTCATCCTGCCGCGCTTCCTGCGCACGAACTCGCACGCGCGCGGAGGTTCGCGCTGAATGTGCAAGCCTGCGCCGCGTGCCGAACCAGATCGCTCGCGCACCGCGGCAGGGTCGCGAACGCGCTCGCCGCCACGCGCGAGCGTGAGTTTCTGACATATTTCCTCGCATGACGAAGTCCGCCCCCGCCACCGAGCAGCCCACGTCGTCGGCCACGACGGCCCCGATCAGCGTGATCCGGGGTGACGGGATCGGACCCGAGGTGGTCGGCGCGGCGCTCCGCCTGATGGAGGAGGCCGGGGCCAAGCTCGACGTCGAGGAGTGCGTCGCCGGCGCCCAGGTCTTCAAGGCCGGCGATCCGACCGGCGTGCCGCAGGAGACGATCGACTCGATCTCGCGCACCGGCGTGGCGCTCAAGGGGCCGCTCGAGACCCCGATCGGCTACGGCGAGAAGAGCGCGAACGTGACATTGCGCAAGCTGTTCGAGACCTA
>JAGQUL010000005.1:26314-30762 GCA_020438525.1 Thermoleophilia bacterium
GGCGTCGACCTGGTGATCGTGCGCGAGAACCTCGAGGACCTCTACGCGGGCATCGAGCACATGCAGACGCCCGGCGTGTGCCTGTCGCTCAAGGTGATCACGCACCACGGCAGCGAGAAGATCGCGCGCCTGGCGTTCGAGTACGCGCGCGCGACCGGCAGGAAGTCCGTGACGTGCGCCACCAAGGCGAACATCATGAAGCTGGGCGAAGGCATGTTCCAGCGCACGTTCGACGAGGTCGCCCAGGAGTACTCCGACATCGAGGCGCGGCAGATCCTCGTCGACAACTGCGCGCACCAGCTCGTGATGCACCCCGAGCAGTTCGACGTGATCGTCACGACGAACATGAACGGCGACATCCTGAGCGACCTCACGAGCGGGCTCGTCGGCGGGCTCGGGTTCGCGCCGAGCGCGAACATCGGAGCCGACACGGCGATGTTCGAGGCAGTGCACGGCTCGGCGCCCGACATCGCGGGCAAGGACCTCGCCAACCCCTCCGCGCTCATGTTCAGCGCCGCGATGCTGCTCAGGCACGTCGGCCAGCCGGTGGTGGCCGACGCGATCGAGGACGCCCTGCTGTTCACGCTCGAGGAGGGTCGCACGCTGACCGGCGACATCGCCAAGACGCACGACCCGGTCGGCACCACGGCGTTCACCGACGCCGTGATCACCAACCTCGGCAAGCAGCCGACCGTCGGCGAGCGGCGCGTGTCCAAGCCGCTGATGATGCCGCACCGCAGCTGGCGACCGCAGCCGGTCGAGGCGAAGGTGCGCGAGGTCGTGGGCATGGAGGTGCTGCTCGAGAAGACCGACATGTCGGCGAGCGAGGTGGGCCACCTCGTCGAGCAGTGCACCGACGGCAGCCCGCTCAAGCTGGCGCTGATCTCGAGCCGCGGCACCAAGGTCTACCCCGGCAACACCGACGACGTCGAGATGATCGAGACGTGGCGCGCACGGTTCCTGCGTGCCGACGAGAGCGTCGAGCTGACCGACGACCAGATCTTCCGCGTCGTGAGCTGCCTCGGCGAGAGCTTCCGCTGGTCGAACCTGCAGAAGCTCCAGGTGTTCGACGGCGAGCTCGGCTACACCAAGGTCAGCGGCGAGGCCTGACGCATGCGAGCCGGAGCCGGCTACGCCCCCGTCGCAGGACCGGCGTAACGATAGACGCACACCGGGGTACTCGCAGGCTGCTCGAGCCGATTGAGGAAGGCCTGTGCGACCCGCGCGGCTCGCAGCTTGGCAGTGGATGCGACATCGCCTTCGAACAGGTCGTCGACGGTTCGTGTCCAGATATCGAGCCATCGATCGAAGTGCCGGGCGGCAAGCGGCACCTGCTCGTGCAGCCGAGCGTGCGGCTGGAACGCGCCGCCGCGGTACGAGCGCTCGCCGAGCAGTACCGTTCCCCAGAAGTCACACATGACCGGCAGGTGTTCGCCGATGTTCATCTTCGCGACGTCGACGAACACGATTCGCAGCAGCTCATCCTGGAACGCGCGCGAGTAGAACTCGACCACCAGTCGACGGATGTCGTCGCGATCGGCAATGTCCGTGCGCGTTGGACTCCCGGTCGAAGTCATCGGTCGAGCTTCCCGACGTCGAGTCGGTTGCGGCGCAGGTGCACGGTCGTGAATCGAAGTCCGGCAGGGCCGGCTGCGAGCTCGCGACGCGCGCCCTGCCGGAGCGCAATCACGGCTCCACCGACGAGCGCATGTTCGATGCGCCCGCCGTTGCCGCCGTCGTCGACGACAAGGCTCCCGCCGCCGTCGACCACGACGTAGGCGATGTCGCGGTCGATCGTCGCGGGTTCGATGCGACCGCCGGGTGCAAGCATCACGTTGGTCGCGTTGAGACGACCGAGCGCGAGCCCGTTCGCGCCCGGCGCCTGCTGCGGCGCCGCCTGCGCATACCCCGGCTCGGGCTCGGTCGGCCGCACGGCCGCTTCGACCGCTTCCCCGCGCTGCACGAGCACCTGCTGCCATCGTTCGAACAGCTCGCGCTCTTCCCAGCGGATGTGGTCGTGCAGCGCCTCGCCGAACTCGCGCGCGGTCGCGGGGTCGCCGGGGGCGACCTGCATGCGGTTTCGCAGCACGCGCAGCTGCAGGTGCTCGGCAGCGATGCGCGCGGCGTCGATGTCCTCCAGAACGCCGAGCTGCCGTGCCAACGGCAACAGCTCGGCCTCCTCCGACGCCATATGGTCGGCGAGCGCTCCATCGGCGAACACGAGTGCCTCGCCGACACGCGTGGCGAGGGCGATCGGGTCATCGCCGTCCGCGGCCTTGCGCAGTCGCAGCGCCTGCGCCAGGCCGTGCTGGTGGTCGTGCGAGTAGGGGATCAGCCACGCGTGGCGCTTCACGCACTCCCCTCACTGGCTCGGGCCGCGGCCGCAGCAAGCGCGATCGTGGCGGTCGCCAGCGCGCCGGCCTTTGCGACCTCGAGCCCGATGTAGATCACGTGGTGCGCGCTGGACTCGACCTGCTCGCCGGCAACTCGCGCGTCGAGACGCCGGTCGAGCACGGGCCGAAGCGCGATCATCTGAACCAGCAGCGCGGCACACGCGAACACGATCGCCCATCGCGCGAGGGAGCCGACATCGGTGCCGAGCGCGAAGAGTGCGACCAGCAGGATCGCGCCGAGCGCAAGCTCGACCGAGTTGAGCGCATGGAACACGATCCGGCCGATGCCGAGCCCGCGTTCGAGGGTGATTCCCGGCGCTCGGAACTTCAACGGGGTCTCGATGAACGAGATCGCGACGACGAGGCCCAGCCAGATGCCCGGCAACGCTCCTACGAACACTGCGCCTGCATGGCGCATGCGACAACCCCCATATTTACGTCGACGTTATATCGACTATATTAGTCGTATGGGGAAGCGATCGCAAGCACTGGATTCGGCGGAGCAGTCGGCAGCAAGCCTGGTGCGCGCGGAGCTCGAACGCGCGCGCACGCCGCTGACCGGCGCGCAGCTCGCCGAGCGGACAGGCCTGACGACACAATCCGTGCGGCATCACCTGCGGGCCATGCACCAGGCAGGCACCGCATACGTGACCCCGGCGGCCGAGACACCGCGGGGACGCCGCGGCCGACCGGCTCGAACGTGGGCGCTTCGCCACGAGGCCGAATCGCGCGCGCTCGCGCAGGTCGCACGCGTGCTGGCGACGCTGCTTGATGGAGCCCCCCCGGCCGACCTCGACGACCAGCTCGCGAGGATCGGCGCATCGCTCTCGCGCCAGCCGGGCCCTGGTGGCGACCGATTGATGTCCGGGCTGGCGCGGCTCGGATTCTCACCACGCGCGGTCGGCAGCGTCGACGGACGCGACTGCATCGAGCTCGACTCGTGCCCCTTCTTCGATCCGGCAGAGGGCGTCACGGATACCCGCATCTGTCGCGTACACGAGCGACTGGCCGCAGGAATGACCGGCCAAGGGCAACGGATCGAGCAACTCGAGATCGACCCTCGCGGCGTTGGATGCCGACTGCACGTAGCCCAGTCGGATGCGACCTGAGCCGGTCATGCGCCGAATCAGAGCTGCAGGTGGGGGCGCAGGCGCGCCATGACCTGCTCGATGGTGGCCTCGTCGAAGGGGTCGCCCAGACCGGCGTCGACGACCATCCGGCGGAAGGGCTTGGTGCCGCCGATGTCGCACAGGTGCAGGTAGGTGTCGATCGCGGCCTGCTCGTCGTCGAGCGAGCGCAGCCAGAGGTCCCAGCTCACGATGCGCGCGAGCGCGTAGTCGAGGTAGTAGAACGGGTACTGGAACACGTGCAGCTGGAGCATCCAGCGGTTGCCGGCGTACCACGCGTCGGCGTCCCAGTCGATCGCCGGCTGGAAGCGGCGGGCGGCGTCCTCCCACGCGGCGGCGCGACCGGCGGCATCGAGCCCTTCGGTGTAGATGCGGTGCTGGAACTCGTCGATCGCCGCCATGTAGGGGACGACGTCGAGCGTCGAGCGCAGGTGCTCGACGCGGAAGTCCTCGAGCTGGTCGCCGAAGAACGCGCCGAGGTAGGGACCGGCGAGCAGCTCGAGGGTCATCGAGTTGATCTCGCACGCCTCCATCGTGGCGTGGCGCAGGTCGTACGGCTCGATCGTGCGGCTGCGCCAGCCCTGCAGCGCGTGGCCGTACTCGTGCACGAGCGTCTTCACGTCGTCGTGCGCGCCGACCGAGTTGCAGAAGATGAACGGGATGTTCTCGAACGGGAAGCCCGAGCAGAAGGCCCCGGGCCCCTTGCCGGGCCGTGCGGGCAGGTCGACGAGCCCTTCGTCGACGAGCATCCGCCATGGCGCGCCGAACGCCTCGCCCATCGCGTCGAACGTCTTCGTCGCGGCGTCGAGCTGGCCGTCGATGTCGACCGCCAGCTCGGGCGCGGGCTCGGGCATGATCGCCTCGTCGGCCGGGTGGAGCTTCTCGGTGCCGAGCGCCGCGGCCTGGCGAAGCTGCAGCTGCGACGCGA